>JASFIU010000247.1:0-7050 GCA_050122495.1 Desulfobacterales bacterium
GAATGGTGAATCTTATTTTGGTATCGGTGCTCGGTACCCCATACACTATTAAACAAATATTCCCTTAAATAAGCTGTTGGTTTTGGTTCAAGTCCTCAGAAACAGGGGCTTTGGTTGATTCAAAAATAATAAATTAAAGAAATACCTATAGGAGGTAATATTATGGCAATTGTAAAGCTGGATACCTGGAGAAACCTCTCTTTTTTGCAGGATCGAATCAATCGATTGTTCTTGGAAGCCTTCCCTGAGTATCGAGGCGCAGAAGACGAGGTAAGTATAGGTACCTGGTATCCATCGGTGGATATCCATGAAACGAATGGGGACATTGTTGTACAGGCGGAGCTTCCCGGATTAAAGAAAGAAGACATTGAAATTGAGATTAAAGAAAACATACTCACCCTTAAAGGGGAGCGTACCGAAGAAAAAGAGATCAAAGATGAAAATTACTACCGGCGGGAAAGAAGATTAGGAAGATTCCATCGATCATTCACGTTACCGGCGGTTATTGATCCAGAAAAAGTTGTCGCAAGTTACAAGGCCGGTGTGCTTGAGGTGATCATTCCCAGGCCGGAAGAGCAAAAACCGAAGCAGATTGATATTAAGTAACTGAGGACCATAGCCGGTAACCTCAAGCTGTTCCTTCACTTTAAAATTGGTTCCCTTTTTTCGGGAACCACTTATTTAGGAAAGGGGATTTTTATTACAATGAAAATAAAATGACATTTAGAAAGGTCGAAATCAAAAATAAAACTGGATTCAACTGTTGAGCAATTATGAAACGAAAAGACCACCAGCATCTTCACCTATTGTGTGACATAAGCGAGCTCGCTGCTTTATTGACGGGGAGCGAAGATATTGAAAATTTTTTGCAACGCACGGTAGAGATGATCGCCCGTCACATGGATGCGGATGTATGTTCAATTTATTTATATGATGAAATATCCGGGGATTTGGTGCTGGACGCGAGCATCGGATTAAATCCAGCTGCTATCGGCAATGTCCGCATGAAGATCGGCGAGGGTTTGGTCGGAACCACCCTGGCGAAACGCGAGCCGCTAAACGAAGGCTGTGCCAAGCGTCATCCCAGGTTTAAGTATTTCAAAGAGGCTGGCGAAGACCCTTTTAATTCCTTTCTGGCGGTACCCATTCTCAGAGGTGATGAAAAAATCGGCGTACTGGTTGTCCAACATGAAGACCGCGATTATTTCGATGATGTTGATGTTCGGGTCTTGCGGGGGATTGCCTCCCAGCTTGCCGGAGCCGTTGGCAACGCGCGCCTGCTGATCGAAAGCAATCTGCAAAAGAAAGGTGAAGTACACGATTACCATGCGGTGGAGCCTTTAAGATTTATTAAAGGGAAAATGGCTGCCGGGGGGCATGCTTTTGGGCCGGCTTTTGTATTCGAGAAAAGCCACGCAGAGCTGCTTGATGAGCATGAAGATGAAAAATCAGCACACAGCCTAGCTGATTTTCACCGGGCGATACAAACGACAGCCGATCAGATTCAAGAATACCAGGAACGATTTGCCCGGCGCCTACCCGAGAGTGCTGCCTTGATTTTTTCAGCGCACCTCATGATCCTCAAAGATGTCCGTTTCATGCGTGAGATGGAGAAAAGGATCTCCCAGGGGACTCCACCTGCCGCCGCCATAAGAGCAGTTGCCAGGCGCTATGTGGATCTTTTTTCTGCAAGTGCCCATGCCCATATCAGGGAAAAAGCCAACGACGTTCAGGATCTTGCCGGCCGGATTCTGAAGAATCTGAGATCCAAAGATGAAACCGACCAAGCATTAAGGGAGAATCGAATCGTGATTGCCCGGGAGCTCTATCCTTCCGACATATTACGGTTGGCCTCTGAAAATGTTAAAGGCATTATTCTGGTAAGCGGAGGGGTGACTTCCCATGTTGCCATCCTTGCACGTTCGCTGCAGATTCCCCTGATGATTGCTAACGAGCCACAGTTGCTTAGTCTTGCTGGGGATACACCGGTTATCATGGATGCGGAAACCGGCAGTATCTATGTAAAACCAGATGAAGAAGTTGTCAGAGAATATGAACAGGAAGAGGATACTCCCTTAGTGCCAGGAATTTCACCTCAGGCTATTTTCCCCGAGACGTACAGCCTCGACGGAATTCGAATCCAACTACTGGCAAACATTAATCTTTTGCGCGACCTTAAACTTGCCCATGAGCTGAAAGCCGAGGGGATTGGGCTCTATAGATCCGAGTTCCCATTTTTGATTCGTTCGGCAGTTCCCTCCGAGGAAGAGCAATTTTTTATCTATCAGCGTCTGTTTGTCGAGATGCCCGGGAAAGACATCACCATTCGCACTTTGGATATCGGCGGTGATAAACTGCTAGCCTATCAGGATCTCAAAACTGAGGCCAATCCAGAATTGGGATTGAGAGCCATTCGTTTCTCTTTGCACCACAGAAATATCTTTCATCAGCAGTTACGTGCAATACTACGAGCTGCCGCTGGTACAAGAACAGTGCGGATCATGTTTCCCTTGATTTCTTCTTTGGATGAATTCCAACTGGCCAGACAGGCAGTATATGACTGCCTGCATACACTTGAAATTGAAAATCTGCCTCACCATCAGCATCCTTTAATTGGCGTATTGGTGGAACTGCCTTCAATTGTGGAGGTCATTGATGAGCTTGTAGCTGAAACCGATTTCCTGTCGATTGGCACAAACGATTTTGTGCAATATATGCTGGCCGTTGACCGTACCAATGAAAAGGTGGCCGAGTATTATCAACCCTTTCATCCCGCGGTTTTAAGGAGCTTATCAAAAATGGTGAAAGCGGCAGATTCTCAAAATAAAAAAATATCCGTCTGTGGCGAATTGGCACATGATAAAGATTATATCCCGTTTCTTCTTGGTATTGGGATTAGAATTTTGAGCGTCTATCCTAAATTCTTGCCCTCTGTCCAAAATATAGTTTCAAATTTAAAAATTTCAGAATCTGAAGCATACGCTCAAAGACTTTTATCTGAGGCAACGATCCAAGGTGTGCGCCGAACTATTGAGAAATTAAATTAAAATACGAAACCTAATCCTATAATTCAAGTGTAGGGGGGAAAGTGCAAAAACAAAATAATTTAAGTGAATATCGATCAGGCGATGAAAGCAAGCGCTATAATTTAATGGACGGTGCCACGGGTGAAGGCTTGCAGGTGATCAGGGAACTCGAGGAGCAGCGCAAAATATCAGCTGATTTGAGCATGCCCCTGGAAGAGCGTCTGGAAGCCTATGAGGACATATTTGATTCTGAAGTTGGCGACACCTCACTCGTGCGTGCGCGCAATATCGAACGTGAAGTCAGTTTGCGCCAGATCTACCTTAAATTCGAAGGCGGCAATCCGACTGGTACGCAAAAGGACCGGATTGCATTTGCCCAGGCCATGGATGCCTTGCGACGTGGCTATGATACCATCACAATGGCGACTTGTGGAAATTACGGCGTCGCCATAGCGTTGGCCGCCTCCTTCGCCGGGCTGCGATGCTGCATCTGTATTCCCCAAAACTATCACACGAACCGCATAAAAGAAATGAACGAGCTCGGCGCCGAAATTGTTCGGGTTGCCGGGGATTATGAAAGAGCGGTAACTGTTTCCCAGGAGCTGGCCCAAGAAAAGGAGCTTTACGATGCCAATCCAGGTGGTGAAAATACGGTCACGCAGCTGCGCGCTTATGGGCAAATCGCTTATGAAATTTACGACGAGCTGCGGGATGCGCCGCTGGCCGTCGCTGTTCCAGTTTCAAACGGGACCACCCTTGCCGGCATCTATCGGGGTTTTTTGAGCCTGTATCGCCGCGGCAAAACCTCACGCATACCTCGTATCATCGCCGGATCGTCGTTCCGCAAAAACCCTATTGTACAGGCCTTTCGAAAGAACATTCCGAAATGTGAAGACTTGAACCCTGAACAAATCCGTGAAACCAGCGTAAATGAACCGCTGATTAATTGGCATGCCATTGACGGCGATATTGCCCTGGAAGCAATTCGCCTGACCAACGGTTGGGCAGCCGATACCTCGGATAAGGCCATGCTCTCCTATTCGAAACTGATTCGAGAGAAAGAAGGCCTGCAGGCTTTGCCGGCCTCAACCGCCGGCTTGATCGCTTTAATGGAACAGCACCAGAAAGAACCACTATCTGGTGATCGCTATGTCGTTATGTTAACTGGGAGGAAATCATGAACCAAATGCCTGAGGGAAATGCCATCGTATATTGTGAGGGAGCCTTTAACACGCCTAACGGTAAAACGGCCAATGGATTGGTCAGGTTTACCAGGCGGTATCGTGTACTTTCGGTTATTGATTCTCGCTATGCCGGCCAGGATGCCGGTGAGGTATTGGACGGTAGCGCAAATCGGATTCCGATTCTCGGCTCCCTGGATCAGGCTGTAAAGGAGGCCGATAGCCATACGCATCCTGCCACGCACTTCGTTGTCGGCCTGGCCCCGGACGGCGGCCGTCTGACTCCAGAAGCGCGGCAGGATGTCAAAAAAGCCATCTCCTATGGGTTGGATGTGGATTGTGGCCTGCATGATTACCTGTCAGAAGATCCTAAGATGATCAAACTGGCTGCACAATATGGTGTTAAAATCCGAGATATTCGCAAACCACCGCGAATCCATAAGCTTCATTTTTTCAGTGGTAAAATTGAAGCAGTCGAGGCCTTGAAAATAGCAGTGCTGGGAACCGACTCGGCGATTGGTAAGCGCACGACGGCCTGGCTGCTCGTCAACGGTTTCAAGGATTCGGGACTGCGCGCCGAGATGATCGGCACCGGTCAGACAGCCTGGATGCAGGGGGCCAAATACGGGATCATCATGGACTCTCTGGTGAACGATTTTGTTGCCGGCGAAATTGAGCATGCGGTGTGGACCGCTTGGAACGAAGAAAAGCCAGATATTATTGTCATTGAAGGACAAGGCAGTTTAATGAATCCAGCTTATCCGGGTGGTTTTGAAATCCTGGCCGCCGGCCGGCCGGATATCATCATACTTCAGCACGCGCCGGCACGGCTTGAATATGACGGTTTTCCCGGCTATCCGATACAGCCCCTGACAAAGCAAATTCAGGCGATCGAGCTCCTGTCCGCAAAACCGGTGGTGGCGATTACCATCAATCACGAGGGTCTGTCCACTGATCGGCTATCATCGATATACGCTACGATCCAAAAAAAAACCGGTCTGCCGGTTTTTGATGTACTGCGGGATGGGGCCGGCGCTATTGTGGAAATACTAAAATCGTATGTTAAAGATTATAGAGAAAAAAGCCATGGCATCAAAACAGACGCAACTCAAAGCCAACCGGAAATTTACTTCTAGAAAAACCGCGCATGACCAACTATCAGCGTTACAGGTTTTTGATCGGCTGGAAATTGGTCCGGTTAAATGTGAACCCAAAAGGCTGATGGCACCCTATCGTCTTTTCTGGGACGGGAAAGAGGATCAAACCGAGCTGATTTACAGCTACGAGGAGAAGGTCTTTGATCCTTTGGAACCGGAATCGCGGAATTTAGCGGATATGATTGCCGCCCAGGTAGCTCTCAATTACGGGTTGCTTTGTCGATCCATTGTTTTTCATGGGACCTTCGACGAGCTCGATCGTCGCTTTATCCAGGATATGGCCGAAAACACGGCCCGGGAAATTTATGTAAAAAAATTTCTGGAGCCCAACCCTTTTCTGACCGGTGCCCTCGCACAGTTGCCCGCGGTTAAAAAGCAAAAATATCTGCGCGCCACGGTGGAATTTCCGGAGACACCCTCGCATAAATTCAAAACAAAATGGCAATTGTGGTCTTCCGACAGACAGCGGCATTGTATCCTCTCCAGCGGTGGCAAAGACAGCCTCTTGAGCTACGGATTGATCAATGAAATCGGTCGCGAAGTCCATCCGATTTTCGTAAATGAGTCGGGGCGGCACTGGTTTACCGCCCTAAACGCGTACCGCCACTTTAAAGGTAACATCCCTAACACGGCCAGGGTATGGGTCAATTCCGATCGGCTGTTTGCCTGGATGCTTCAGCGCATGCCGTTTATCCGCAAGGATTTTGCCAATATCCGTTCCGATGAGTATCCGATTCGGCTGTGGACCGTGGCGGTTTTTCTATTCGGCGTTTTACCATTTTTACGCAAACGCGGTATCGGCCGTTTGCTGATCGGCGATGAGTATGACACCTCGGTGCGCAAAACGAATAACGGCATCCCGCATTACGACGGGCTTTATGATCAAAGCATTTATTTTGATCGTGCCCTTTCGAGGTATTTTATGCGCAAAGGCTGGAATATCAGTCAGTTTTCCATACTGAGACCGTTGTCCGAGCTGTTGATTGAAAAGATACTGGTCGAGCGTTATCCGAACCTTTTGCGTCAGCAGACCTCCTGTCATGCAACCCATAAGGAGGGTGAGCGGGTGTATCCCTGCGGAAATTGTGAAAAGTGCCGGCGCATCGTTGCGATGATAAAGAGCATCGGCGCCGACCCGGCTCAATGTGGCTATTCACCTTCTCAGGTTCAGAATTGCCTTGAGCAATTGCCCCGCAAAGGTGTTTCTCAGGAGGCTGCCGGAGCTCGGCAACTGTTTTTCATGCTGGCACAAAAAGGGTTAATCAATGCAAAGGAACTGCCATCAAAGACTGTTAGAGAGCATCCCGAAATTTTGAAAATGCGATTTGATTCGAAGTCTTCCCCCGTCAATTCGATACCCACCGATCTGCGTAAACCACTTTTTCGTATCTTTAAGAAGCATACCAGCGGAGCGATTTTGCGCAGCGGGCGCAAATGGGAAAACTTTGATGTGCTCAAGGATCCGGCTTTTGATGAGACCTTTCCTTTTGAATTCGATCCCATCACATCGAGAAACGGGGCCAATCAAATCTTGAAACCTTCGGCAGGCCCCGCCGGTTATCTGTGGGGTGAGCTCACCTGGCGCCAGGCCCGGGCGCGAATCAAAAAAATGGATGTTGCTTTGCTACCGGTGGGTGCGATCGAGCAGCACGGGCCGCATCTGCCGCTGGATACCGATGCATTTGA
>JASFIU010000248.1:0-7047 GCA_050122495.1 Desulfobacterales bacterium
TGGCATAGGGCGTCTCGCCGCACCCGGCACAGGCGCCGGAGAACTCCAACAGCGGCTGGCAGAACTGGCTGCCCTTCACCGTAAACCGCCCCACCAGGCTGTCCCGCACCGGCAGCCCGACGGCAAAATTCCAGAGGTCGACCTGCGGGTCCAGCTGCGTTTCGAGCGGCTTCATTTCAAGGGCCTTTTTCTTGGCCGGGCAGATATCGGCGCAATTGCCACAGCCCATACAATCCAGGGTGTCGACCTGAATGCGGAAATAATAATCCTTTAAATCCTTGCCGAGGGCTTTCTTGGCTTCAAGCCCTTCGGGGGCCTGCGCCATTTCTTCTTCGGTCATCAGAAACGGGCGGATGCTGGCATGCGGGCAGACCATGGCGCACTGGTTGCACTGGATGCAGTTCTCCATGATCCACTCCGGAACGTTGATCGCCACACCGCGTTTCTCGTACTGGGTGGTGGCAACCGGGAACAGACCATCGGGCGTGAATGCACTGACGGGCAGCTTGTCGCCCTGCTGGCCCAGGATCGGCCGCATGACGTCCTGCACCCACTCGGGCTCATCAGCCTTGGCGCGGTCGCTGTCGCCGAGATCGGCCCAGGACTGCGGGTAATCGATCTGCACCAGGTTGTCCAGCGTTTTGTCAACCGCGGCGAAGTTCATGTCCACGATTTTCTGGCTTTTCTTGCTGAACAGATACTTGATCTGGTCTTTCAGATACGCGATGGCCTCATCCACCGGAATCACGTTGGCCAGTTTAAAAAAGGCGGTCTGCATGATCATATTGATCCGGCCGCCGAGACCCACTTCACTGGCGATTTTTTCGGCATTGATATTGTAAAATTTGAGCTTTTTCCGGGCGATGGTCTGGCGCATTTCGGCCGGAAGCTTTTCCTCCATCTGTTCAGTGGTCCAGTGGGAATTGAGAACAAAGGTCCCGCCGTCTTTGATGCCCTCGAGCACATCATATATATCGACATATTTGTCTTTGTGGCAGGCGATATAATCCGCGGTGTCAATCAGGTAGGTGGATTGAATCGGGTTGTGGCCAAACCTTAAATGCGAAATGGTGACACCGCCGGATTTTTTGGAATCGTAGGAAAAATACGCCTGGGCGAACATATCGGTGTTGTCCCCGATGATTTTAATTGCACTCTTGTTGGCCCCCACGGTTCCATCGGCGCCGAGACCCCAGAACTTGCACTGAACGGTGCCTTCGGGGGTGACATCCAGGCTTTCGCCCACATCCAAGGATGTGTCGGTGAGATCGTCGACAATTCCCACTGTGAAATGGTTCTTGGGGCTGGCGGCCTTCATGTTCTCATAAACCGCCAGGACCATGGCCGGATTAAACTCTTTTGATCCTAAACCATAGCGGCCGCCCACAATGGTCGGTGTTTGCGCGCGTTCCTGATAAGCGGTACAAACGTCCAGATAAAGCGGTTCGCCAAGAGCACCGGGTTCTTTGGTCCGATCCAGCACCGTTATGCTTTTGGCGGTTTCGGGAATGGCGCCAAAAAGGTGTTCACTTGAAAACGGCCGGTAAAGGCGCACTTTGACAAGACCCACCTTTTCACCCTGGGCCGACAGATAATTGATGACCTCCTCGATGGTTTCGCATGAAGATCCCATGGAGATGATAATGCGGTCCGCTTCCGGATCTCCGACATAATCAAAGAGGTTGTATTGCCGACCGGTCAATGCGCTGACTTTTTTCATATAATCGCTGACAATACCCGGCACCTTAAGATAATAGGAATTGGCGGCTTCGCGGCCCTGAAAATAAATATCGGGATTCTGGGCCGTGCCCCGCAGCTCGGGCCGTTCCGGGTTGGTACCGCGGGCGCGGAATTTGGCCACGGCCTCAAAATTTGTCAATTTGGCCATGTCATCATAATCGATGACCGCAATTTTTTGGATTTCGTGGGAGGTACGGAAACCATCAAAAAAGTGAACGAACGGGATGCTGCTTTCAATGGCGGCCAGGTGGGCGGTTAAACCCAGATCCATCACTTCCTGAATGGATGCGGATGCCAGTAAAGCAAAACCGGTTTGGCGGACGGCCATCACATCCTGATGATCACCAAAAATGGACAGGGCATGGGCTGCAATCGCCCGGGCGGAAACATGCAGGACGCCCGGCAGAAGCTCCCCGGCCATCTTATACATATTGGGGATCATCAACAGTAATCCCTGGGAAGCGGTAAAGGTGGCGGTCAACGCACCTGCCGCCAGAGAACCGTGCACCGAAGCGGCAGCCCCGGCTTCGGATTGCAGCTGGCGCACAATCATGGATTGGCCGAAAATGTTCTTACGGCCTTCGGCGGCCCATTCATCGGCGATTTCACCCATCGGTGAAGACGGTGTGATGGGATAAAGGGTGGCCACATCGCTCATTGCATACGCCACATGGGCAGCGGCGGTGTTCCCATCCATGGTTTTCATATCATTTGTTGCCATAATTTACTCCTTTAGGTTGTTTCAAGTTGCGCGTTCCGCGTTTCGTGTTGCGCGTTGCGTGTTCCGGGTTACACGTTGCGTGTTCAGCATTTTGAATCGATATTTCATTCTTAACTCGTAACGCGCAACTCGGAACTCGCAACATACCTTAATTTAAAAGCTGTTCAAAGAAATCATTGCCCTTGTCATCGACAATGACAAAGGCCGGAAAGTCCTTAACCGTTATCATAAAAATGGCTTCCATACCCAGTTCAGGGTATTCAATGGTCTCGACATCGGTGATGCATTCTTTTCCGAGTCGGGCTGCCGGCCCCCCGATAGAGCCCAGATAGAACCCCCCAAATTTTTGGCAGGATTCGGTGACCGCCCTGGAGCGGTTCCCTTTGGCCAGCATGATCATCGAGCCCCCCTGCGCTTGAAAGAGGGGCACATAAGGATCCATTCTGCCGGCGGTTGTCGGTCCAAATGCACCGGAAGCGTGCCCGGGCGGCGTCTTGGCCGGGCCGGCATAATAGATAATATGGTTTTTAACATAATCCGGCAGCGCCTCGCCGCGGTCCAAACGTTCTTTTAGTTTGGCATGGGCGATATCTCTGGCGACCACAATTTTTCCGGTCAGCAGCAACGGTGTGGCTATCGGCAACCGTTTTAACTGCGCCAGTATGTTGTCCATCGGTTGGTTTAAATCCACTCGCACCGCCTCACTATCCGAGACGTCGACCTGCGGTAAATACTGGGCCGGATTGGTCTCCAGCTGTTCTAAAAAGATTCCCTGCGAGGTAATCTTGGCCTTGATATTGCGATCGGCATTGCAGCTGACCCCGACTCCGATGGGACAGGATGCGCCATGACGCGGCAATCGAATCACCCGGGCATCCAGGCAAAAATATTTGCCGCCGAATTGAGCGCCGATGCCAAGCGATTTTGATATGTTAAGAACCTGGTCTTCCAGTTCAAGGTCCCGAAATGCGTGACCGCTTTGACTGCCTTTGGTCGGTAGGCTGTCCAGATATCGGGTGGTGGCCAGTTTTAAGGTTTTCAGGTTCATTTCGGCAGAGGTTCCGCCGATAACAAAAGCCAGATGATAAGGCGGACATGCAGCGGTGCCGAGCGATTTCATCTTATTTTTCATGAAAGCTGAAAGATTTTCCGGTGTTAAAACGGCCTTGGTTTCCTGAAATAGAAAGGTTTTGTTGGCAGACCCGCCGCCTTTGGCGATAAATAAAAAATGATATTCGTCTCCCTGGACCGCGTAAAGCTCGATCTGGGCCGGCAGATTGCAGCCGGTATTTATCTCCTCAAATGTGGTCAACGGTGCATTCTGAGAGTAGCGCAGGTTGCCTTTGGTATACGCATTGAAAATGCCTTTTGTCAGGGCCTCTTCGTCGGCATAACCGGTCCAGACACCCTGCCCTTTTTTTCCCATAACGATGGCCGTTCCGGTATCCTGGCACATCGGAAAGACGCCTTCGGCGGCGATCACGGCATTTTTGAGCAGCTCCAGCGCGACCGCTTTATCGTTGGCGGAGCTCTCCGGATCATTAAAGACCGCTTCGAGTTGCTGCAAATGTGAAGATCGTAAAAAATGCGACACATCGTAGAACGCCTGCTCGGCCAGCAGGGTCAGCCCCTCGGGTGCCACTCGCAAAAGCCGAATCCCATCAACAGCGCTCTGAGATATGTGATCCTCTGTCAACAGTCGATATTCAGTGGAATCATCTATCAGTGGAAACATTTCCCGGTAGGTGAATTCAACCATTTATGCAGGCTCCTGAAAACATTTTGGAGATAACACATGATTTAACCAAAAGAGTTTAATTATCAACAGGGGTAGGAGGTGTCAAGGGGTTTTGAAACAACTTCTAATCATTCGATGTACCTGCGAAGGTATCATCGAGCGGTCGGATCTCCGGTTCTGTCAATTTAGAAATTACGGCTCCCGCACTTGACGCACGGAACCCGTAATTCCTATACGTTTTATTCCTCTGGCGGTTTAAGATGTTCCGGAACCTCCAGCATGCTGATCAAAAGGGGTTTTAAGAAAGACCAGCGAATACCGATATGATAGATTTCTTCCATATCCCGGATCGCATCCCAGCAGTTATGGCAGGGCGCAATTACCAGTTTGGCGCCGGTGGCCAGTATCTGATCCCGCTTGACTTTCATGCCGATGTTGCGCTGTTCCCGGTAGCGGCCGATACCGTTTAAGCCGCCGCCACCACCGCAGCAAAAGTTGTGTTCGCGGTTCGGGGACATTTCCCGGAAATCCTCGGCAATGTAACCCATAATTTCCCTGGCCACGTCCGCCAGGCCGCCGTTGCGAATATAATTGCAGGAATCCTGGTAGGTCACCGGTTCTTTGATTTTCTTGGCCGGATCGATTTTCAGTTTGCCGGAGCGCAGGGCTTCGGCCACCCATTCAACATAATGCAGACTCTCAATGGGCGTTTTACCGGATTTAAGCCCGGCCCAGTAAGGACCTTCAATAACGGTGGCGCGATAGGCGTGGCCGCATTCGGTAACCACCATGCGTTTGGGTTTTAAGCGCTCCATGGCGTCGTAAACCGATTCGACCTGTAATTTGCAGGCTTCCCAATCGCCGGCAAACATGGCCAGACTGGTTTCCTCCCAGCCTTCGCTGGGAACCGTCCAATTTTCGCCGGCTAAATGAAACAAAATGGCGGCTTCGGCAATGTCTTCCGGATAATGCTTGGGCTCCCGGGCATTGACGGTGTAAATAATGTCTGCATCTTGCTTATCCACCGGAATTTCCAATCCGGGCCAGTCCTCCTCGTATTCTTCCGCCATCCATTCACAGGTATCGACCCAATCTTCGGTGGTAATATCCATTTGCGCCCGGAAGATGCGGTGCATTCCGGAGCCGATCTTCATCTCCCAGGGGACAAAGCCCTGGCCGTAAAGCAGGCCGCGCAGATAGCTGAACATGATGCCGGTATCGATCCCGAAAGGGCAATAGACGCCGCAGCGGGTACAGCAGGTACATTTTGAATAGGCCGTATCCATGGACATCTGCATAAAGCGGTTGTCCACGTCCCCCTTGCGTTTGATGATTTCACCCAGGGTTTTTTGGATTTTATAGGCGGGCACCTGTTTGGGATCCCGTTTGTTGGCAAGATAATAAAAGCAGCTTTCGGCGCACAAGCCGCAGTGCGAGCATATCTCCAGCCATGTTTTGGTACGTGATTTTAAGCTTTTCTGGATGACCCCCCACAGCGCTTTGGAATCCACATCCAGATCATTCATCTCTTCATAATATTGTTTTCCGCTCTTGTCGGCCAGCAGGGCCTGGAGTTGCTCCATCGTATTTACAGGTTTTTTGTTGCAAAGTGTTCCTTCTGGCATTGTTCTAAATCCCCATTGATGATTTTATATCAATTATTGTTTTTTCACCGGCTTCAAAGCTACATATAAATAGGAATAGTGGAATAATGGAATGTTGGAATATTGTTATTTAAAAGGATATTGCCATTTTTAACCCGGTATTCCATCATTTCAATATTCCAAACATCGTTTTTATTAAAATTAAAATTTCACTTCGTGAAATTTTACCACGCAAAGCCTTTACCCTTCATACCGCCGCGTTTAATGCCGTAATCCATGCCAAGCTGGGCCCGGGTCATAAAGAAAAGCAGAAAATGCGAAAGCTTGGTCAGCGGTATGGCAATGATAAAGATATGCCCGCAGATAATATGGGCAATCAACGCCGGGTAGTACTCCGGCAGGCTGTGATACGCTAAAAATCCGGAAACAAAGGGGGACACCGCAATCAGCAGCAAGAGATAATCATACAAGCTCGTTATAATTCTAACTTCGGGAAGCGCAATGCGGCGCAATATTAAAAACACCACCGCAATGATAACGATAACTGTAAAAGCATCTGCCACGCTTTCAGGCAGCGACCAGAGGCGGATGCCCCATTTTTCTTTCAACAAAATGTTATGCCCCAGCAGAAAAATCGGCGTAATAATAAAACCGAAATGCATTACAAATACCCACAGGGTAAACCAGGGATTTTTGCGCCAGCTTCGCGTTCCGTATGGAAAAATCCAGAATAAAATAGACCGCACGGCTCCTTTGACGCCATAGGATACATTTTCACCGTAGGTAACCCGGTCCAGCTTCCAATCCAGGCCACGGATGTAACGTACACCCCGGACAACCAGGCCAACAAAGAAAATGCCGAATGATATCCATACCATCGGGCCGGTTAAAAATTCATACATGCCTGACTCCTTTATTGATCTAATTACCGCTTAATTTTAAAATTTTTTAAAATCGACCTCAAAAGTGTGGATCAGGGTTCATGGTTAGGCGCGGGTCGGTTCAAAAGCGGAGCATACACGTTAGTATGTGAGCATTTTGAGCCGGGCCGCAAGACCGCCATGGGCCCTTAGACGCACTTTTGAGATCGATTTTATTCTTCGTCATCATCGTGTTGACTTAAGAACAGCCAGAAAAAAGTAATACCCAGCAAGGCCCCCACAATTAAAATATAGGTGATACTTTCCGTATGTAGCATATATTCCTGTAACGTATGAATGCTGCCTTCCATCTTTAGTTCTTCC
>JASFIU010000249.1:0-7006 GCA_050122495.1 Desulfobacterales bacterium
GTTAAGATATCGAAAGAGGACAAACAGCTAACCGCAGATTTTGTTCGATTTGATCACAAAACCATGCACGTCTATGCCCAGGGCAACGTTGTCATGACCATCGGCCAGGATATTCTTTCCGGTAGTTCCCTGGAAATTGACCTCGACCGGCAGGTGGGTTCCATTGAAGATGCCTATTTGTTCTTAAAGGAAAACAATTTTCATATCACGGGAAACAAGATTCAGAAAACCGGTCGCGATACCTACCACATTGATAAGGCCACGCTTACCACCTGCGACGGGGATAAACCGGACTGGAAAATTAGCGGCAGAGATATTAAGGTTAGAGACGACGGCTCCGGCACGGCAAAACATACCACCCTGCGGGTAAGAAATGTGCCGGTGCTGTATTCGCCTTTTTTTTACTATCCCGCCAGAAGCGACCGCCAGAGCGGATTTTTGACGCCTGAATTTGCAAGCTCGGACCGTAAGGGGGAGCAATATACCCAGCCTTTTTTCTGGGCCATTTCGGATAGTTCCGATGCCACTTTTTATTCCCATTATATGACCAAGCGGGGCTTACAACTCGGAGCTGAATACCGCTATATCTTAAGCGAACGGTCCCGGGGCATGCTCATGCTTGATGGTTTGCGCGATCGCAAAGAAGACGACGGAACCGGCGACTCCAGCAAAGATTACGGTTATGAAGACGATCCCGAGGATGTATTGCGAACCAATGAAGATCGGTTCTGGTTCCGGGCCAGTCACCATCAGCAATTACCCTATGATATCTTTGCCAAATTGGATCTGGACATTGCCAAAGACCAGGACTATCTGCGTGAGTTCCGAGATGGATATATGGGATATGCAGACACCGAAAAGCATTTTCTCAAGGTGTTTCACCGGCAACTGGACGACATCAATGATCCGCTAAGAGTTAACCGATTGAATTTGAATCGAATCTGGCCCAAATTCAGTTTCAATTTCGAACCGCGCTGGAATGACGACACCCGGCGTGATGCGAATACGAGCCGAACGCTTCAAAGATTGCCGTTTATCGGGTTCGACGGCGCAAAACAAAAGATTATGGCCTCACCGTTTTATTTTGACCTTGAGTCTCAATACAATTATTTCTGGAGAGATAACGGCGTCAGGGGCCAGCGGATAGACCTGCATCCCAGATTTTATCTGCCGTTTCGTGTCCAAAATTATCTGACTATTGAGCCGTCGGTGGGGCTCCGGGAGACCACCTATCGATTAGATGAAAAAAATTTCGACGATGAAGAGAGCTTCGATCGATGGGAGCATCGTGAGCTTTTTGACACCCGTTTAGATTTTTTTAGCGAAATAACGAAAGTATTCGATCTGGAAAATCAGGGCTTTGAAAAAATAAAGCATACCATCAGACCCCAGGTCACCCATGAATTTATACCCGACGTCGCTCAAGGCGATCTGCCCCGCTTTGATCCGATCGACCGAATTGATGAAACCAATAAAATTACCTACTCTCTGACAAATACATTGACTTCCAAATCAAAACTGGCTCAAATTAAACCGGAGGCCTCACAACCCCCTAGCACCGGCGGCAATCGCCAAACACCGGTCAACTATGGTTATAACGATTTTCTACGTTTTGATGTGAGACAAAGCTACGATTTCGAAAATTCAAGCCGATCCTACTCGCCCATTGCAGCCAGGCTGGACATCACGCCCGCAAAATACATCCGGGCAGATGCAGAGGCAGAATGGTCGGTCTATGATAACCGCCTTTTGTCCCAGAATCTTCAGGCAACTCTATGGGATCAGCGCGGCGACGAGTTGTATATCGACTATCGATATACTAAAAAATCCGAAGAAATCGATAATGAAGCGACCATTCAGACCATTACCGGGAAATTAAACGTGCAGGTGACCGATCGGCTATCCATCCTTCTAGACCACAAACATAACATTGAAAAACGTTTAAGAAACCGGACCGGAGTCGGTTTCTCCTATGAGGCCCGCTGCTGGTCTTTTGATTTCAAATATACCGATGAACCCAATGACCAAATATTTAGTTTTAGGATCAATCTGTTTGGGCTTGGTGGGATCGGCTATTGATAAAATAGTGTATTTAAATTAGGATCATAACAAATGGAAGATAGACAATTAAACCGTCTCTGGTATGTGCTGCATACCAAAAGCAGATTTGAAAATGTCGTTAATGACGGTCTGGGGAAAAAATCCATAGAGGTTTTTCTACCGAAGATTACCGTTCGCAGCAAACGCCGCGATAGAAAAGCCATGATTCGAATTCCGTTGTTTCCCGGTTACCTGTTTGTAAAGACCGATCTCGCTCCCGCGTCTCATCTTGAGATTGTAAAAACCGCGGGGGCGGTTCGGCTGATCGGCAGCAAACAGGGACCGGTGCCGGTCCCAGAAGAAACCGTAGATTCATTGAAAATCATGGTGACCGGTGACCATCCCGTAACCACCGGCTACCAGCTGAAAAAAGGAGATAAGGTCCAAGTCGTAAGCGGACCCTTTGTTGGTGTTACCGGAACCTTTGTCCGCTATGGCGGAAAGGGTCGTGTGGTTGTCAACATCGAAGCCCTCGGACAATATGCCGGAGTTGAGGTCAGTGAAGACGAAATTGAAATTATACCTAAAATATTAACATAACTACTTGACATCTAATTAAGTTTCAGCTTATAAATTTCGAAAATTTTGGCCTATGCGTATTTAGATAAAGGAGGTTCTATGAATAAGTTGGAGCTCATCTCCGCTTTGAAAACAGAAGCCAACATTTCCAAAGCAGAGGCAGCAAAGGTTGTTCAGATTTTTTTCGCGAATATGGCGGATGCCATGGCGCGGGGAGAACGGGTTGAAATCCGGGGTCTTTGCAGCTTTTTTGTAAAGGATTACAAAAGCTACACCGGTCGAAACCCAAAAACAGGAGAGCAGGTCACCATTAGACCGAAAAAACTTCCTTTTTTTAAATCCGGAAAAGAACTGAAGGAACGGGTAGATTATTGAATTTTTTCAATATTTCAATCCGCTTCTGGCAAAAGCCGATCCGGTTCTAGGGGTGATCGATCTGCCCTCAGCGCATGGGAAATTAGAAGGTTGGAATAGCGGAGTGAAATGAATTGTGACTGGGTTTGAGTCGCTTATAAATCAAGAACGACCCATACGAATTCTAACCACCCTCCTTAAAAACAGGACCCTTCCTCACGCTTTTCTCTTTACAGGCACAGAAGGTGTGGGTAAAGAAACGGCTGCCATTGCACTGGCAATGGCATGCAACTGCCAGGATGAAACCACTGGGCGCAGGGTTGAAACCGGCCCGAAACATGAGCCCCACAGCCCCACAGCCAAATTAGATTTCACCGCACTGGGGTCCTGCGGTGTCTGTAACGCGTGCCGCAAAATCGAGTCCGGCAACCACGCGGATATCGTCCGCATCCAACCGTCCGGTTCATTTATTAAGATTGCGCAGATTCGCTCGCTGGCTCACACGCTGTCCATGCGGCCTTATGAGGCCAAAACCCGGGTGGTCGTCATTACCGCTGCCCAGGCCCTGAATGCGGCCGCCAGCAACGCCCTTCTCAAAATCTTGGAGGAGCCACCCAACCGGACGATGCTGGTACTCATCGCGACCCAAAAATCCGCCCTGCTCCCAACGATCGTATCGCGTTGCCAGTGCATTCGATTTAATCCGATTTCCCGGGAAAATATGGCGGTTTTGCTCAGGGAAAAGCATGAACTTACGCCTCAAGCGGCCGGAATCCTGGCCGCAATGGCCAATGGAAGCTACTCCCGGGCTCAGACCATGGTCCGCAGCAATTGGTTGAACCGCAGAAAATGGCTGATAGATGAAATCCATGGCCTGACCGTAAACAAAATAGGCGGCCTGCTTGCGCTTGCTGAAAAAATATCCGCAGAAAGGGAGGAACTTTCGGAAACGCTGGAGGTCATAAAAGTCTGGTTCAGAGATCTCATCATTGGCCGGTATGACCACGGAAAAATCATCAATCAAGATGCTGCGGATAAAATTAAGACCGCATCGGAAACGGTCAGTGTCCCATCGCTGTTGTCGAAATTGGATGCCATTCAACAAGCCCAAAACCGTATCACCGCAAACACCAATTTACGGCTCAGCATGGAAAACTTGCTCATAAAGCTGGCACAACCATAAACCTAAAATGAGCGTTAAACATTTTAGTTACTTAACCACAGAGAACACAGAGTTGCAATTAAGCGAACTGAAACTGCAAAAATCAATTAAGTTTTTTTCTCTGTGCTCTCTGCGAACACTGTGATAAAACATAAAAACACCATGAAAAAAATAGTCGGCATACGATTCAAACCTGCAGGCAAAGTATATGATTTTGACTGCGGTGCATTTGTTCTTAACCAAGGAGATCATGTAATCGTCGAAACCGAGCAGGGGCTCGGTTTCGGAACCGTTGCCGTGCCTCCGGCCCTCAGCGAAAAAAAACAGCCCGGCAAGCCGCTTAAGAAGGTATATCGGCTGGCGACCGAAAAAGATTTCAACCAGCGCGAAAAAAATCTGGCCGATGAAAGAAAGGCGCACACCTATTGTCTGGAGTGCATCCACAAGCTCAACTTGAAGATGAATCTCTTTTCCGTTGAAAAATCCTTCGATGGAAGCAAATATACATTTTTTTTCACAGCAGAGGGACGGGTAGATTTTAGGCAGCTGGTAAAGATGTTGGTCAAGGAACTGGGGGTCAGAATTGAAATGCGCCAGGTGGGCATACGCAACCAGGCCAAAATGTGCGGCGGAATCGGTCGCTGCGGACGCCAACTGTGCTGTTCAACATTTTTAGATAAATTCGATCCGGTATCGATACGGATGGCCAAGGAACAAAGCCTGTCGCTTAACCCAACCAAAATTTCAGGGCAGTGCGGTCGACTGATGTGCTGTTTAACATACGAGTTTGAAACATACCAGGAGTTAAAAAAGAATTTACCCCGTGTGGGCAAAACCGTCACAACGCCCAGCGGAAAAGGCAGAGTTGTCCGTCATAATGCCATATGCAACCGCGTTGCTGTTCGACTGGAAGGCGACCTGGAAATCGAATTCAGCATGGACAAAATCATCCAGGAGAAGGAATAAGAGGGAACATGACCGAGCCGTTTTACGTCACCACTCCAATTTACTATGTGAACGCGCGCCCGCATTTAGGGCATGCCTATACCACCATCGTCGCCGATGTCATCACGCGGTTTCATACCATGCGCCCAACAGAAGTTTATTTCCTCACGGGAACCGACGAACACGGTGACAAGGTGGTCCGGGCGGCTAAAAAGGAAAATCTGAGTCCCAGGGCTTATGTCGACAAAATCAGCCAGCTATTTAGGGACCTCTGGCCGCAACTCAATATTGCCAATAATTATTTTATCCGCACCACCGATGCCTCGCATATGGAGACCGTGAGCCAGATTCTTCAAAAAATCTATGACGCAGACGATATTTATTTCAGTGAATACGAAGGCCAGTATTGTTTCGGATGTGAGCGATTTTATACCGAACGGGAATTGGTCGACGGCAAATGTCCGGATCATGAAACCGCACCGGAAACCATTAAAGAGGCGAATTACTTTTTTAAGATGAGCCGTTACCAGGATTGGCTCATTGATCACATTAAACAGAACCCCGGCTTTATCCGCCCGAAGCGCTACCGTAACGAAGTGCTGGCTTTTCTCAAAGAGCCGCTCGAAGATCTTTGTATATCCCGACCCAAAAGCCGATTAAAATGGGGTATCACCCTGCCTTTTGACGAAAAATATGTCACTTACGTATGGTTTGACGCGCTGCTAAACTACATTACCGCTCTGGGCTACCCCGACGGTGAATTATTCCAAAAATTCTGGCCGGTGGCCCAGCATATCGTCGCCAAAGATATTCTTAAACCCCACGGTATTTATTGGCCCTGCATGCTCAAGGCAGCTGGAATACCCATATACCAGCATTTGAATGTACACGGATACTGGAATATCGAACAGAGTAAGATGTCGAAAAGCCTCGGTAATGTGGTTGAGCCGCTGGAACTTAAAAACCTCTATGGCCTGGATGCCTTCCGGTTTTTTCTAATTCGTGAAATGAGGTTCGGCCTGGATTCAAGCTTTGGAGAGAGCGCTCTGGTACAGCGCATCAACTCGGATCTGGCCAATGACCTCGGCAACCTTTTTTCAAGAATTATATCCATGGCCCATAAATACTTCAAAGGTTGCGTCCCGCAAGTCGACCCTAAAGTGGAACAGGAATTGGGTCTCGATTTGGAGACCCACGCCCGGGAGACCGTCAAGAATTTTGAAACCTTCATGGAATCCTTTGAATTTCAGAAAGCACTGGCGGTCGTGTGGGAATTTATCGGACAAATGAACAAAACCATTGATGTCACTGCCCCCTGGGTGCTGGCCAAGAAAAAATCGAGCTACAAGCAACTGGCGGCCGTAATTTACCAGCTGCTTGAAGGACTTCGAATTATTTCAGGCCTGATATACCCGGTCATGCCGGATACGGCAAAAAAAATGCAGCAGCATCTCGGTCTGGATCCGAACGATTCTTTTTATCACCTCAATCAGCTCGGAACCTGGAACACGCTTGCTCCGGGAACAACGCTGTTGAAATCTGTGGCATTATTTCCTAGAATCGAGATCGAAAAAACGGCGCCGGATTCGACCGCCCCGGCGCAGGAGGACACCGCTGTTTTGGAAACCAAACCCGAGATTAGTATCGATGAATTCAGTCGCGTGGATCTGAGGGTGGCGACCGTTGTGCATGCCGAACCCATCCCGAAAGCAAAGAAACTCTTAAAACTGGAAGTCGATGTGGGACACAGGCGGACCCTGGTTGCCGGAATTGCTGAAAAGTATACGGCTGAAGAATTGATCGGCAAACAGGTCATCATTGTCGCCAATCTAAGGCCCGCCAAACTCATGGGAGTCGTTTCCAACGGGATGGTGGTTGCCGCTGTCGACGATTCCGGCCCGACCCTGGCAACAGTAGAAAAAGCCA
>JASFIU010000250.1:0-6988 GCA_050122495.1 Desulfobacterales bacterium
TGATGCAAATTGCCGACCGCTGTCCGGTACATCGTACGTTGCATTCTGAGATTATCGTCAAGTCGAAGCTGAAATCTTAATCAGGCCTAATTCCCTATAGATATTTTATTATCTTGAATAGAAGGATCTAAATTGTGAACAAAGATGACCTCCCCACTATTCCCTCCGACCGCCTGGATGACCTCCATGGTCTGGAAATCGCCGAAACGGCTGATTTGGTGCTTTTTATGGCCGGCAATCAATTTATGGTCATGCCGGAAATCGTGTCGGCCTTTCAGGCGCAATATCCGGAGATCAAGAATATATTTTATGAAACCCTTCCACCGGGGCTGGCGCTTAAACAGATACTGGCAAAAGGCGCTAAATTTCAGGACAGGGTTTTAAACGTCTACCCGGATATCTATAGCTCGGTTAATTACGAGGCGATGCAACTTCTTGAGAAGGAAGGCCATATCAAACCAGAAGGCTATCATTTGTACCTGCACAACCGTTTAACATTGATGGTTCCCCGGGGCAATCCAGCTAAAATAACATCGGTGCGAGATCTGGGAAGAAGTGATGTTCGGATTTCACAGCCCGATCCCGAAAACGAAGATATCGCCCATCACATCGTGGATATGTACCGTCAGGCCGGCGGGGACGCATTAGTTGATCGCATCATGGCAGAAAAACGGGCAGCGGGTACAACAATTTTGACCATCGTCCATCATCGGGAAACACCATTGCGTATTGAAAAAGGGACCGTCGATGCCGGGCCGGTCTGGGCCACCGAAGCCGTACATGCCCGATCAACCCGATTGGCATTCGATGTGATCGAACCCGGTGCCGAGTTGGACCAAAGAGATAGAATTAATTATTATATCTGCATGTTACAAAGAGCTCCGCATCCGGAAAACGCCCAAAAATTCTTGAAATTTATCCTTTCCTCAGAGGGTCAGAAAATTTATCAAACACACGGCTTTCTGTCTCGCACCCCATAAAGAGCTTCGTTAGAATCCGAACCGACGTGAGCCCCGACAAATCGATTCGTTAATGATCCGGATATACGCAATACAGCACATCGCCTTTAGCCATGCGGGGTGTTCATTTGATTGGGTTTTCCAAACCGCGCTGTTTCCAACGACTGGGTCGCTTCGCGTCCCGCCTTTACCGCCTATGGCGGTAAAATCCAAGCTGCCCGCTTTGCGGATGGTCGTTGACTCATAGGGTATTCAAAGCGTTACGGGTTGACACACACCGGCTTCTTTAATAACCTCAAAGAGCCAACCCATAATTGCAGCTGTTTGCTTTTGCAAAAACCGAGTACCGCACGCAACGCCGTCCCATAAGGTTATGATTAAAGACCTATCCAAGCAACTGGCCGTTCTTTTCATGGTTACCCTGATAACCACTGCGGGTAGTTATGATTTTGTCTTGGCGGAACAGCGCTTTATTGACCATGGCAACGGCACCATTACGGACCGCAAATTGGGAGTCATGTGGGCCAAGACCGACAACCAGACCGATATCTTCTGGAACCAGGTTCAAGACTGGCTCGAAAATGATTTCCCGCAAACCATTCCCCGGCTTTACGATAATTGGCGTCTGCCGACGATTGCGGAACTGCAGAGCCTTTTCGTGGAAAATCTTAAATATGAAGGATATGGAACCGATTGCGGGCATGCGGTTAAAATCGTACCCCAGATCAGACTCAGCTGTATCCTCATCTGGTCTTCAGATACGGCATTAGCCCTGCCGCTGGCCTTTAACTTTAACATCGGAAACGCCTTTACCATAGACATACATGACAATAACGGCTGCCGGGTGCTCCCGGTAAGATTCTTGGAGTAGCCGTCGGATCGTGCGCTCACCCGACGGTAAGGGTTAAGACATCGTAATGACTGATCTTTCAGAAGGCTTGAAATCGGGGATGGTGGCCGTTGTCGGTATCCCTTTTGATGCGTATTCATCTTTTATGCGAGGCCCGGCCCTGGCGCCCGCTCGAATCCGTGAGACATGGAATGCCGGCGCCTGCAACCTGTGTTCTGAGTCCGGAATTGATCTCGATACCCATCCGGATTTTGTTGTCCTCGGAGATATCGGCATCGGCAAGGGATCTGCTGTCATCAAAGACATTGAACGCACCATCGCCGAATTGTTGAGTCATGATGTGCGCATCATATCATTGGGCGGAGATCATGCCATCACCTATCCCGTCTTGAAATCCTACGCTAAAAAGTTTATCCGGCTGGATCTGCTGCACCTGGATGCACATCCGGACCTATATGATTCGTACGACGGCAACCGCTATTCGAACGCCTGTCCGTTTGCACGCATCATGGAAGAAAAGCTGGCGTCACGCTTGGTACAGGTCGGAATTCGAACGCTTAATCCACACCAGAAACAGCAGGCTCAGCGTTTCGGAGTAGAAATAATTAATATGCAAAATTTGCAGCAGGCAACGTCCATCCAGTGGGAGAATCCGGTCTATCTTTCAATTGATTTAGATGTACTTGACCCTGCATTTGCCCCCGGCGTGTCCCATCATGAACCCGGCGGCATGTCAACCCGCCGACTGATTGATCTCATTCAGGGGTTGCAAGTTCCGATTGCCGGCGCCGACATTGTCGAATACAATCCCAAGCGGGATGCATCAGAAATTACCGCGATGGCCGCGGTTAAAATTCTTAAAGAAGTAGCGTCCCGCATGCTGGAATTGCCGATAAACTTTAGTTGATCATAATAGGTGCAATCCCATGAATCATAAACCGATCGAAACCCGTAATTTCGGAAGTACGCTTCAAGAAGTAACTCGAACCGGACTGGGCGGTGAAGGTGTGTTGCGAACACATGGCCGTATTGAAGACGCCAGTGAAGTAATTCGGGAAGCCATCGATCAGGGGATAAATTATTTTGACTGCGCCCGAGTCTATGCCGACAGCGAACTGTATTACGGATATGTCTGGAAAGAGAACCCTGAGATCCGTGCTAAAATTTTTCAGGCCAGCAAATCCGCCAGCCGGGACAGGACCCAGGCGCTGGCCGATCTGGAACAAACCCTTGAGCGACTGCAAACCGACTATCTGGATCTGTGGCAAATTCATGATGTGCGAACCCCCCAGGATCTGGCCATGATCTCCGCCCCCGGCGGTGCCTTGGAAGCATTTGTAGAAGCCAAATCCGACGGTAAGGTTCGTTTTATCGGGGTCACCGGGCACCATGATCCCAAGATCCTCACCCAGGCTGTCCGCAGCTGGCCCGTGGATGCGGTTATGATGCCGGTAAATCCGGTCGAGGGAATCCTGGGCGGATTTTTAACCGAGACATTGCCGGCGGCCCGAAAAAAAAACCTGGCGGTTATCGGCATGAAGGTTTTGGGCGCCGCCCATTACCTTCTACCAGAATCTCGGATCACAGCCGCGACCCTCATTCGGCATGCACTTTCTTTCGATATTGATGTGGCCATTGTGGGATGCGCGACGCCGGCGGAAGTAAAATGCCTTGCAGAGACCGGTCGTAGAGACAGACCGTTGCCCGAAAAGGAAAGAGATTATCTAATAAGTGTATTCAAGCCGATTGCCAGACGCCTGGCTTATTATCGAGGGGTTATCGATTGATCGTATCTCCAACCGCAGGGCAAGCTAAGTGATGGTAAATACCGCGTACGAGGACGGCGCCGAGGACGAATTCAAGCAGCGCAACATAGCCTCGTACTCGTCCTCGTCCTTGTCCTCGGTAATGATATTTTTTCAACGCTAAACGAATGAACGTTCCGATCTGAAGGAGCTTGGAGGACATTCATGATCGATATCTCAAAAATAGACTATTCGCTATTGGATCGACCTGAAATATTGATGTACCTATTTCATCCGCGACCCGAAATCGGGAGATCGGAATCCGTCTCAGAGAATACGGATATCATGATACCGGTAGAAGCCGAAATCGCGGTCGGGGCCCGATTTCATCTGGCCGGCAAATCTGCCTCTAATATCCTTTTTTTTCACGGCAATGGTGAAATTGTCGCCGATTATGACGAATTCGGCCGGATGATAAATCAATTGGAAATCAATTTTTTGGCGGTTGATTATCGCGGCTACGGCCGTTCGACCGGACAACCCACCGTCAGCGCGATGATGCGGGACTGCCATGTTATTTTCGATTATGTGAACCAGTGGCTGCAGGAAAATGCGTGCCGGGGCCCGCTGGTTTTGATGGGTCGATCCCTTGGCAGCGCTTCGGTCCTTGAACTGGCAGCTCATTATGAACGGCAAGTCGCCGGTCTGATTGTTGAAAGTGGATTTGCCTATGCCGGTCCGTTGTTGCAGCTTTTGGGAATCAATACCACTGCAATGGGATTCGAGGAGGCTAAGGGATTTGGTAATATCGATAAGATCGCGTCCTTTAAGAAGCCCACTCTGATTATCCACGCTGAACACGACCATATCATCCCCTTTTCGGACGGCCAGGCGCTATTTGACGCCTGCAGCGCACCACACAAATTACTGCTGAAAATTCCGGGTGCCAATCACAATAATATATTCATGTACGGCCTAAAAGATTATATGGCTGCTGTTCAGAAATTGGTTCATCAACTCTAATACCCGCCAGGCTAAAATTCCAGCGATACGTCCGTTTTTTCTAATTTTTCCTTAAGTTTATTTAAATCTGAGACGATAATTGTTTATAGGACCAAGGGCTCGAGATCGGCCTGAAAAATGTGATTTGGTATCATGGCTGGGGCCATAATGATAAATTTATAATAGATTTTAGATAGTTATGACCTAACAGTGCGTGTAGAATTCGGGTATTACATTTTGATACGTGTCGGAAGGAACAGGGTTTACATTGTATGGGGACAATTCACATCAATAAATTAAAACCGGGTATGGTTTTAGATGAAGAAGTCAGGGATATTAACGGCCGATTGCTTCTAAAAAAGGGCAAAAACATCCAGTCAGCTCATATTAGAATTTTTAAGATCTGGGGCGTGACGGAAGTCAATATCCGCGGCAACAATGGCAGCAAAATTACATCCGAAGGCAAAGGCGATCTGGACCCGGGAAAAATTGAAGAAATAAAAGAATACACGCACGACTTATTTCGCCATGCCGATTTGGAGCATCCCGCCTTAAAAGAAATATTTCGAATTTCGGTTCAGTTTCGCAGCAAACACAACTTGCAGGACGACGGCAAAAAGGCGGATCTATCGGAAACCGAGACCCCGCAAAATTCCGAAAATAATAATTTTTTGCAGAAACTGAATCAGGAAAACATTACGCTGCCGGAGATACCCTCGATTGTGTTTGAATTAAATGAGGTTATTGCCAATCCGCTATCATCGGCCGAAGATATTGCCCAGGTCGTGCAGCGCAGCCCCAGTTTGACCGCTCTTTTATTAAAAATAGTCAATTCGCCGTTTTATGGATTCCCTTCTAAAATCGACAAAATTTCACTGGCGGTAACATTGATCGGTACCCGTGAAATTTCAGGATTGGCACTTGGGATCAGCGTTATTTCATTGTTCAATAACATCCCAAAAGAAATCCTCAATATGCTTTCGTTTCTGAGACACAGTCTTGCGTGCGGCATCATTTCCAGGATTTTAGCGGCCCACAAAAGCATCCCGCAGACGGAACAATTATTCGTATCCGGGCTGCTGCACGATTTGGGCCGTTTGATTCTTTACAGCTACTTCCCGGAAGAAGCGCTCAATGTCCTGGGCCGGGCGCGATCAACACATATGCTATTGTATCAGCAGGAAAAGGACGCTCTAGGTTGTAACCACACTGATATTGTCAAGCAGCTCTTGCAGCAGTGGAAGTTGCCGATAATGTTGGAAAACAATGTATTTTATCATCACGGCCCCTCAAAGGCCTCGCAACCGGTTCCCGCCACCTTGGTTCATCTGGCGGATATCATAACCAATAGCCTCGGAATCGGGACCAGCGGTGAGCGCTTTGTTCCACCGCTGGATAACGAAGCCTGGGATAACCTGGGATTATCGCCGACCTGTTTTGATATCGTGGTCAAACAGGCCACCCATCAGTTTTTTGCGTTAGAATCTATGTTGGAAATTTAGGGGCTCCATGAAAAATGATAACAACAACCATATGAATACCGAAAAACTCCTCGCCCGTATAGATTATTTAGAAGAAAATCGGAGATTTATCCAAAACGTTCTGGAGACGGCACTTTCGTTGGGCGACTTCCAGGAGAACATCAACAAAGGCTATGGACCTGAGCCGCTATTGCAGGAAGCCGATAAACGAATCAACCGTCTCATTCCGTTCGAAGCCAATGCGCATTATATTGTAGATCAGCTAAAGTCGGATTTCAAACTATCCGTATGCAATGAAGGCCACCTGAGAAAATACATTCAGGAAGAAGTCGACCACATGATCGAACAGGGCTATTTTGCCTGGGCGATAAGAGAAAAGCGCGGCGTTCTGGTATCATCCAGTGATCATAGCCGGCGTTTTGTATTGCATGTTATCGCTACCTATTCGCGCATCCGGGGCATGTTCATCGGTCTGCTGCCGGATAAAAACAAAAGCATACCGGATACATCACTCACCCTGTTATCCATCATTTTGCTCAATACCGCCAACGCCCTGGAGAGTCTTGAATTCTATTCCCTGTTGCGCAACCAAAATCAAACCCTTGAAAAAATGGTGGAGGAACGTACCCAGACCCTCGCCAAATACGAACGCCAGCTGCAACAGGTACTGAAAATCCAGGCCATCGGTACGCTGGCAGGCGGTATTGCCCATGACTTCAACAATATCCTGTTTCCAATTGTCGGGTATACCGAACTGACCATGGATGAAGTTTCCGAAGACAGTCTTGCACATAAAAATCTTGAAGAAATTCTCAAAGCTGCCAATCGAGCCAAGGATCTGGTCAAGCAGATTCTGACGTTCAGCCGACAGAGCGATCAGGAGCGTAAACCGACAAAGGTACAAAATATCGTGGAAGAAGCACTCAAGCTTCTGCGGGCATCGATTCCGGC
>JASFIU010000251.1:0-6966 GCA_050122495.1 Desulfobacterales bacterium
TTCCATTAAGGGTGAAATCAACGAATATAAGGCCTGGAAGGAAACAGGAGTGAAAGGCCGTTTCAAAAAATCTTCTTAAACCCGATGGCCTCTCCGCCGGATTAAGTCCTGGTTCGATATAATCACTTCAAACAAAAGAGCGTCTCAAATCCTCTTCTACCAAGGCAGATCCTAAATTTATATAAAATCTTAAGATTCCGCAAAAAAAATTAAAAATATTGCTAGATTTTGCTTGTAATTGCCAATTTTATCATATATAAATTGTAGCCTGTTAAAATCGTTCGGGTCAATTTAAATTGCTGAATATGGTTCAACCTACTAATATTTATTAATTTTCCGGAGGTTCGTAATGCTTTACATCAGATCTAAATTAAGTGGTATTGTGGCAGTCACATTGATTACTGGTCTCGTTTTCATCCTGGGATGCGGTGAATCACCCGAAAAACAAAAAATGGTGAAATTTTTAGAGGAATTTAGCCAGGCAGTATCTGAATTCGCCGCGGCCGACCAGAGCAAAAAAGGGGAGCTTGAAGCGAAATTAAAAGATTACATGTCCAGATGGGCTGAAATGAAATTTGAAATTGGCGATGAAGTCACCCCCCAGGTTTTGGAAGAAATGGATATGGAGTATCAAAAGATCGCCCAAGAATATAAAAAGCTAGCCCAAAAATCATAGAACATACTAGTTTCCACCAATGGCCTGATCTTTTTGTTGTAAGGGTCCTGCATTAAAAACCGGGGCCACATCTTGATTGGTGATTAATTCTAAAACAATAATCACACGATTAGACCCGATCCCTATCCTTTTATCGGCAGGTAAAATCGTTAATGTTTAACGATTTTATCCTTTTATTTTATTTGGGAAATGCGTCATAATGGGGTTAGGTCTTCATTTGTGATTAAATCCGATACGATAATCACCAAGCAAGATGTGGCCCCTTTATTATTTGAACAGCTAAGGAGGAAATCAATGGCCAACAAAGAAGCAGACCTGGCGGGTCCCGGGATCGGCAACTATGCTGATCTAAAAAAGGAATTACCCGAAGACTATGAACCGCTACTTTCCCCGATGGACAGAATGCGGGCAGTCTTCGCAGTCAAGAACTACATCGAAGAGAACCTATGCAAGGCGCTCAATCTGCAAATGGTGCAGGTCCCCCTGATCGTTGACCGGGACAGCGGTGTAAATGACTACCTGGATCGCGATGGATCGCGGACACCGGTGGAATTCCCGTGTGGATTGGGACTCGATACGCCCATCACCGCCCAGGTCGTTCAGGCGGCCACGAAGTGGAAACGTATGGCGCTAAAGCAGTTCGATTGCAACGTCGGCGAGGGCATATGTACGGATATGAAGGCGGTGCGTAAAGACTACTTTCTGGATCATGATCACAGCTCGTATGTAGATCAATGGGACTGGGAACGCGCTATCAACCCGGAAGATCGCAACCTTGACTTTCTCAAAGACATTGTTAGAAAGATCTGGAAAGTAATCTGGGGTGCCGGCCAGATGTCCCAGGAAATGTTCCCGCAGCTGAAGACTTCTAAATACCCCGATTTTCCCGAGGAACTCACATTTCTGCATGCCGAAGAAATTCTGGACCTGTACCCGGATCTGCCACGCAAACAGCGGGAAACCCGGACTCTCCTGGAGCATGCTCCGGCCCTCTTTATCATCGGCATCGGCTGGGTTCTAAAAGATGGGTACCCGCACGAGATGCGCGCGGCGGATTACGACGACTGGGCCACAGAGACCATTGTGAATAATGGCGAAACCTACCACGGGTTAAATGGTGATATCCTGGTATGGAACCCGGTGACAAAACGACGCCACGAACTGACTTCGATGGGCATACGGGTCACCAAGGAGACCCTTAAGATCCAGCTCAAGATATCCGGCCAGGAAGATTTTCTGAGTCTACCTTACCATCAGGCCATTCTCAACGATCAGATTCCATTGAGCATCGGGGGAGGCATCGGGCAATCCAGGACCTACATGTACCTGTTGCGCACCGCCCATCTGGGAGAGGTTAGTGTAACCGTGTGGCCAAAGGTCCTCAAGGACATCTGCGCGCAAAAGAACATCCATGTCCTGGAGTAACCAGGCCGTTCAACAAACCAGATGAAGGCAAAAATGACGAAGCTTATTTATAAAAACCCGCTCCTGTCGATAAGGAGCGGGTTTTTATATTTGCGTTAGGACACGAAATGAAAGAACCCCATCGCGCCGCTCCCCGGTTTTCTCTGATCATTCCTGCATTCAACGAAGAAGCATACCTGCCGGCTCTTTTGGACAGTGTGGACGCGGCCCGGTCCTGCTACACCGGTGCACCCGAAGAGATCGAGGTGGTGGTTGTCGACAACGCATCGTCGGACTCGACGGCAGCGCTGGCCCGATCGCGCGGTTGTCGTGTGTTCGGCGAAGACAGGCGCGTTATTGCCGCGGTCCGCAATACCGGGGCCCGGAATGCGCGCGGGCATGTGCTGGTATTTGTGGATGCCGACAACATCATGCATCCCGATACTTTCAATGCGATTGATCGCAGTCTGTCCACCGGCAAAGTCATCGCCGGGGCCACCGGCGTAACCATGCAAAGATGGTCTCTCGGAATTGCGATAACCTATATCGTGATGATCCCCATCGTCTGGCTGACGCGGATGGACACCGGTGTCGTTTTTTGCGGCCGTGAGGATTTCGAGGCCATCGGGGGTTACAACGAGGATCTGCTTTTTGCAGAGGATGTGCAGTTTCTGTGGGACCTGATGCGGTTGGGTCGCAGCCGGGGCCAGAAACTTTCCAGAATTACCTCGGCAAGAGCCATTTTTTCGACCCGCAAATTCGACCGGCACGGGGATTGGCACTATCTGTGGATGGTCCTGCGTATTCTCTATGGATGGTTATTTTCGCGTTCTTATTTGGATGAATTTGCCCGCATGTACTGGTATCCCGACCAGCGCACAAAACCACCTCAAAAAGAATAGCGGGTACCCGCTATTCTTTTTTTTTCTTCATTTTTGATCTAAGCTCAAACAAAAGATCATCATATTTTTTGTTTTCAGGATCCAGCCTGAGAGCCTCTTTGGCGTCCTCTATTGCTCTGGGTAGATTCCCTGATTTAGAATAGGCCGACGCCCTGCCGTAGTAGGACGGTGCAAATGCCGGGTCGATAGTTAAGGCCGCATAATAATCCTTAATCGCTTTTTCATAATCCTGCTTGCCTTGCCTGATCCATCCGCGGTTGTTGTAAACGTATTTGATATTTTTATGCCTCGGATTTAAAGCGATGGCATCCGAAAAATCCTTGAGGGCCGCTTCATTTTTATTTAAGACATGATACGCATTGCCCCTGGATTCAATGATTGAAAATTTGGTGGCTTTATCCGTATCCGGACAAATCTCAAGGGCTTTTGTAAAATCGTTGACCGCTTCCTTATACTGGCGATTCCCCATATGGGATCGGCCCCGCATGTAATAGACCTTATGGTTTTCCTTGTCCTTGGGGTTTATTTCCAGTGCTTTGGTAAAATCATCGATAGAGCGATCATACTCCATACTTTTATAAAAAACCAAACCCTGTTCATAATACGCATCCGCATATTTTTTGTTGTTATTTGCGCATGCAACCAAAAGCAGCATGATCGCTGCCAGAAATAGGGTTAAGCTTTTTGGGATAAAAATTTTTGGCATGATGGGGCTCCTCCTATCTGCTCTGCCGGTTTCGGGCGTGAATTCCTCTCCGAATAAGAGATGCAAGTTTTGTGCGCACCGCTGCTTTTCTAAATTTATCATAATTTCAAATCGTTAATTAGAATTTTAAATGAATGCCGCGTTGGTGAAGTTAAAAAAGTAGACACCGGTGTATAATTTATTGCATTTGGATTTTAGTGACATGGTTTTATAGTGAATAATTAAAATTAATTCACAATTCCAGCTTTGACCCCGATTTCCGTCCCGTTGGTTAGTCGCCAAGCGGAATTCACCCAAAGTAAGATTCTATTGAAGCGATGCATTCAATTTGCTTGATTATTTGATCTATTTCATCTATCGTCTTTTTATTTCTTCGGGGAACCTCTATCTGTTTCGCACGCACTTTTTGCTGAATCTGCAACCGACCACTGAATTTAAGTAAACACAATAGCCAAAATATACGCATGGCTTTTGCTTTTATTTCTTTGTGCTTTTCACCTGATTGCCTGTAATTTTGATAATTGATAAACCACCAGCATAAAGGATAAAGTATGATTCAGCGCAGCTAAAAATCCCGCTTCTCAAAAAAGAGAGCGGGATTTTTTGCTTCTTTTATAAAAACAAAACGATTCTCATGGTTTGTGTCGGTAGATATTTTAACCGCCTGTCAAGATTTAACCCTATTTTACAGCATCGTAATGGCCGGTAACTTTCAAATGGGGGGGATGCTGCCATGCAAAAAGAAAATCGTAAATTGTTCAACTTCGGCTTAAACTCACCGAAATTTCAAATCCAAAAAATAAATTCAAGATCCAACGCTGCGCTAATGATCCTCCTGAGCATCTGTATGGGTCTGATTTTTATCTCCCAGCTGGACGCCCAGGAGATGATCGATCCGCATTCGGGCCTGATGGTCTCAACGACCACAGATCTGATCGTCGATGCCGGCGCCATCAACCTGGAAGTTGAGCGCTCGCTTCAGCTCAGGCGCAACTATAAAGGATTGCTGGGCGCCGGCTGGCAGATGAACTGGGAAACCCGCTTATACCGTCTGGCTGATTTTGTGCTCATCGAGGAAAACGGGCTGTTGACCCGTTTTGATCCTGAAGCAAGCACCGATCGCTATCATTCAAATTTCGGCGAAAACCTGATTTTTGACGTCAGCCGACGGGCCACACGCCACCGGTCCGATGGCTCCAAAGAAACCTTCGATCCCCAGGGTCGGCTGATTGAACGCGATCTGGGCAATGGCAATAAGGTGTTTCTGCGCTATGATGATGCCGGACTGCTGGCAAGAATTGACGGCCCCAAGGGCAGCTTTCTTAAATTCGGGCTCGATGAAGCCGGACATGTGACCCGCATAGATTCTTCAAGAGGCCACAGCATCAGATATGGCTATACCGACGGCCGTCTCACCGAAGTTCAGGCCAACAACGGCTATGCCGTTCGCTATACTTACAGCCTGAAAGGTGATCTGATCAAGATCGACGATCCCCAAACCGGTGCCGTGGAATTTGCTTACGATGCCAGGGGCCGGGTGGTCAGCCGCCGCTGGGCCGACGGCAGCGAAGAGCGCTATGAGTTTGACGATGAGAAAAACATCCGGCGCCACATCGATGCCGGCGGAAACGTAACCACCAGCCGCTGGAGTAAAGACAATCGCCGGGTGGAGATCACCGATGCATTCGGTAACCAGAATACCATTGAATTCGACGGGGCGGGGCAGATGACAAAGATCAGCGGACCCGCCGGTGTGTTAACCCAGGTGACCTATGACGACCGGGGCCGCATTGCAACCGTAAAAGATCCGGCCGCACGGACAACCCAATTAGAATATGTCAAGGACAGCCCCCTGGTGAAACGCATCACCCGGCCGGATTGCACTGCGCAGGTCTTCGAATATGATCAAAATGACAACCTTACCCGCCTAAAAATCGGTGCGACGACCGCAGCCGAATTTAGTTACCATCCGGATGGCTTGCTGGCGGAGTTCCGGGAAGCCGGGTCCAAGGAGATGAATTTTGCCTACTTTCCAGATGGAAATCTCAAATCCATTAAAAACACCTTAGGAGAAACGACGCGTTTTGAATATGATGCCCGCGGGAACCTGGTTCGAGAAACCAACATGCTGGGTGGGATGACCCAATATGCGTACGACTTTCAAGACCGGCTGATAAGCGAAACGGACCCCGAAGGGCAAACCACGCGCTACGAATATGATGGCTCCGGTCGGCTTGCCCGACTGATTGATCCGGAGGGCAGCCAGAGCCGGTACGAATACGACGCACGCGGTCAGGTGGTAGCTGAGACAGATCCGGCGGGCCGCACCTCCCGATATGAATATGACAGCGCCGGGAACCTGGTCAATGTAACCTTGCCCGGGGGCGGGATCGAGCGTTTTCAATATGACGCTGCCGGCAACCTGTTGGAGTGGTCGGATAGCCTGAAACAGGTTACTTCCTACCGGTACGATACCTTCGGGAGGCGCATCGGCGAAAAATGGGCCGGTGGTCTGGAGGTAAACTATCGTTACGACATCCTCGGCAATTTAACGCATACAGCCGATAATACAGGCGCCAAGGAAAACTACAAGCGCGATGCCTGTGGCCGGCTCACCGCCAGGATCGATTCGCGCGGAGGCACCACTCGATATCAGTACGACCCCCTCGGGAACCTTTTGAGCGTCATTGATCCTCACAACCAGGCCAAGCGTTTTGCTTACACGGCCGAAGGGCAGATTTCAAGCGTACGTGAGCCCACGGGCGATGAGGTTCGCTACGCGTATGACGCTGCCGGACGTCTCGTAAAGATCCATCAACCTGGCGGGGGTACGAAGAGTTTTAAATACGATGCCATGGGCAATGTCATCGCTGAAATCGACTCGTTAAAGAATCAGAACCTTTACAGCTATGATTTAACCGGCCGCCTGGTCAGCGCCACCGACCCCATGGGCAAGGTCACGAAATTTAGCTACGATGGCAATGATCAGCTAATTGAAGAACGACTGACCGATGGAACACTGCTAACCTATCGCTACGACGCCGGCGGAGAGCTCACTCAGACAGACGATGGTAGCTTTCCGGTGCGTTACAGCTATGATTCGCAAGGGCGCCTCGAAAGGACGGCGTATCCTCGCATCAGCAAGGCCGTGAGCTATGAATATGATGCCCTGGGCCTGCAGACAAAACTAATCGCCCCCCAGGGTCATGAGATCCGCTATGAATACAACGATCTTAAGCAATTGGCTGTCATGATCCTGCCTGGCGGTCAGCGTATCA
>JASFIU010000252.1:0-6915 GCA_050122495.1 Desulfobacterales bacterium
TTCTTGCCATGCCTGTGCTAAAGCGATACTGCGCATAATGTGTCCGGAACCGATAGCATTTGAGGCGTCTGCACGAATGAAAACCTGTTGCATTAAAAACCACCCGTCTTATCGAATAGATTGAACGGTAATGATACGTCCGCCGACAGTAGTTTTGGAGCAAACATCTCAGCAATCGTAAAATCCTCTGGGGTATCAATGTCAACGGAACGTATTTTGGGTATCATATAACCCTTCAGTTTTTTACCATAAAAAGATTTTGCATTTTGAAAGGCGCGTACCCGGGCCCAGTAAAGGGTACCATTGCTGGCCACAAGTTGCGGATGGAACTGCGCTTGCATCGCATGGTATTTCGGCCACATCGGTCGAAGGTAGCCGTCTTTTTCAATAAGGGCCTGAACCGGATACAAATTATATTCAGAGACACCCATGACGAAGTCAGTTTCAGGCTCGGTTCGTAAAAGATGAAACGATTCCTGCAGATGCCCGGGTCGAATGAAAAGTGCGGTTGCGTAAATGCAACAAAAAAAATCCGGCAGTTTGTTTTGACGTGCAAGCACTTCCAGAACATGCAAACAGACTTCTACGACTGTTGCTCTATCTCCTGCCAATTCCTCAGGTCTTTCAATTACTTGCGCCCCATACCCGCGTGCAGCAACGGCGATTTCTTCGTCTTCGGTGGAAACAATAATGGATTCGAAAAGCTTACTTTCTAAAGCTGCCTTGATCGGATAGCTTAAAATGGGTTTGCCGAGAATCGGCAACACATTTTTGCGGGGAAGCCTTTTTGATCCGCCCCGAGCAGGTATTATCGCTATAGTCATTACATTCACTCGAAGTCTGATATTTCAATCCGGTGCCCTGCCGCCAGAGGCCGGACGAAGATTCTATCCAAGTGCTTTTCGAACTCATTCGGAGGAATACCGAATCCAGGCCGTCTGAACTCGACTTCCGCCTCCCGAACCGTCTGGCCTCTGCGAACATTTCTTTTTAAAAATGCACTTCTCCTGATGGCCGCCCTCTTTTCAGATTCCTCTTTGTGCAGGACACGCCTGCTATTTCCCATGGCAATCTCAACCTCGCGAATTTTGGTGATGAATGTCGTCAACTCCTGAGATTCGAGCGACATGATATGCTCCACGCTGCGGGTGGTTCTATCTTCTGTGATCGTCTTTTCCACAAGATTGGCCCCGACCGCTACAGCTGCAATATCCATATCCCAACCCGGGGTGTGATCTGAAAATGCCACGGGATAGGGGAAAACATGCTTGAGCGTAGGAATAAGATTAAGATTTATGCTCTCCAGTCTGGCGGGATACCCTGAGGGGCAATTGTGGATGATGATGTTCTCATTTCCTTCGGAAACTACGATGTCAACAGCATCCTCAATCTCGCCAATGGTAGCGTTTCCCGTGTCCAGCTGGATGCACATACCAGTACGAGCCGCTCGGCGAATCAAGGGCCAGTGATTTACATCTGCCGAAGCAATTTTAATTGAGTCACACCCTAAATCATCCATTAACTCAATTTCGCCTTCGAAGCCGATAGTTGCAAAAAAGGCCAGCCCCGCCTTATCGCTGTGTCGCTTGAGATCTTTCCATTCCTCCGGATCCAACGCACGTCGGCAGAGAATATCATACAGTGGTTCACTGACCGTTTCGGTATCCCCGGTCTCACGGTCAAGCAAAATTTCATAGCTAAAAAGTTGCTTTTTATCCGCAACCAGTCGATCTGGATCGAGGATCTGGAATTTAATGGCATCGGCTCCGGCACTAGCCGCCAGCGTAACGAGACGCTTCGCAGATTCCAAGCCATTGTGGGTGGGTCCGGCTTCAAAGGTTATAAAACAGGGCTCGCCGTCGCCGACTCTTTTTTGTCCAAAGACAACCATTATAATTCCTCCCTATTTGAATAAAAAACTTCCTCACGCATCTCCGACACCGTATCGTTGACGGCCGCAACGACTCTCTCAACATCTGCTGTTTTCATCGCCGGAAATATTGGAAAGGAGAGGATGTGCTCATAGGCTTTTTCCGCAACAGGGCAAAGTCCAGGATAGGTATTGAAACGCTTACGGTAGAAAGGGTGCATATGGGCCGGTATATAGTGAACATTTACATCGATACCTTTTTCTCTCATTTTCTTAAAAAATTTAACCCTTCCGCTCTCTGGATTTCCAGACTTCGTTTTAACCACGTATAGGTGATAAGCGTGCAGGACGTCCTTTCTAAGTCCAAGGGGTTTGATCTCCTGCAACCTTCGAAAGGATTCATTATATTGATCTGCGATCTGCCGCCGTCGATCAAGAAACGCGGTCAAACTTTGCAACTGGCTTAAGCCTAAAGCACATTGAAAATCCGTGATTCGGTAATTGTAACCAAGATCCTCCATCTCATAATACCAGGTACCCTGATCCGCCCGCTGGCGAGAGTCCATACTTATGCCATGATTGCGGAATTTTCGAATTCTCTCCGCAAACTCCAGTTCATCCGTAACGACGATTCCGCCTTCGCCGGTCGTCATATGCTTTACGGGATGAAAGCTAAAGATTGAAAGGTCAGCGAGTGTGCCTACGCGCCTTCCTTGAAATTGGGCTCCAAGTGAATGGCAGGCATCAGCGACGAGCGTTAGGCCATGACGATCCGCTATATCTCTCAAGGCATTATAATCACAGGGTTGTCCGGCATAATCCACAGCGATAATAGCCTTCGTACGTTCCGTGATTTTTGATTCAACCTCGGCAGGATTAATTAGGAGCGTATCAGGATTCACATCCGCAAAAACAGGTGTAGCCCCTTGAAAGACAATGCAGTTAGCGGTCGCCACAAAAGTCATCGGCGGCAAAATGACCTCATTGCCAGCTTCAACTCCAACAGCATACATGGCAGCGTGCAGGGCTGCCGTACCGCTGTTGACTGCAACGGCATATTTTGCGCCCACATAATCCGCGACCGCTTTCTCAAACTCACAAACTTTCGGGCCGGTGGTTAGCCAGTCCGAGCGGAGTGTATCAACCACGGCTTGGATATCTTCTTCATTAATCCACTGCCGCCCATAAGGGATGGTGGGAGAATTCTCCTGATATGCTTGTTTCATTACCATAACACCATTCGAATGACTTATCTCCTTAAGTTGAGCAAAATTTTTTGAGGCACTGTGACAAATGATGTCTAGGTAAGGATATTATTGCCAACGTCTACGTTTTTCACAGGCGCTCTAACTCTCGGTTTTGATTTCGGGAGGACCTGTTTTGCAGGATGTGCGCTCGCCTGAAATGAACCTGGAAATCCAGTTTGTTCCCGAGGACTTGAGAATTCTCGAGCCATGGTTTTTAATTGGTCCAGCGATAACCATCGGTCATTATTGTTGCTGGTGTATGAAAATCCTTCAGGCAATCTGATGGCATCCTTGTAATTTTGTCGACGCCACCAGGAAAACTGCGGCAAAATTACGTAGAGGCCATCATAATCTAGAGTATATCGGCCATCCTCTTCGGTGATAAGAATTTCATGCAGCTTTTCCCCAGGCCGTATACCAATAATTTCAACATCACATTCCGGAGCAATGGCTTTTGCTAGGTCTACGATTTTCATGCTTGGGATTTTAGGAACGAAAATCTCACCTCCCTGCATGTGAATGAGCGCATTAATGACAACATCAACTGCATGCTCCAAAGAAAGCCAAAATCTAGTCATGCGCTTATCCGTAATTGTTATCTTGCCTCTTTTTCTCTGTTTAAAAAAGAGCGGGATCACACTACCCCTGCTTCCAATAACATTTCCATATCTAACACAGCTGAAATTCGTGTCCTGAATCCCCGAATATGAATTGCCCTGAATAAATATTTTTTCAGAGCAAAGCTTTGTAGCGCCATACAAGTTCACCGGGTTAACTGCTTTGTCCGTGCTCAGAGCAACAATTTTCTTAACACCGCAATCAATTGCCGCATCGATAATATTCTGTGCACCTAGAATATTGGTCTTCACTGCTTCAAAAGGGTTGTATTCACATGAAGGGACTTGTTTGAGAGCAGCTGCGTGGATAACCACATCTACTTCTCGCATCGCGCGAATGAGACGATTTTTATCCCGGACATCACCAATAAAATAACGAAGAGAGGGATCATTAAAGCCGCTCATCCTCATATCGTGCTGTTTGAGTTCATCTCTGCTGAAAATTATAAGTTTATTGGGGTGAAAATCCCGAAGCATGATTTCGACGAGCTTTTTGCCAAAAGATCCCGTACCCCCGGTTACCAAAACATTTAAATTTTCCCATTCAATATTATTTTTCAAAATATTCTCCTGGTAGTATCAAAATGAAGTTATACGATTATTCCATATTTTTAGCGCTAAATTCGATTTTAAGTTTTTAAGATCCTTCAGAATACGCTATCCCGCTGGTTATACAGCTCCGCATTCTCAATTACAGGATAAAAGACAAACTAACCTTTTGATATTTATGTAATTATTATGAAATATGCTAAAGATTCCGGAAGAATATATCGGATTGACCTAGAATCACGTTTTATGGGTTGCTGCTTATGGAAGCAGAGAAAAAATTTTGCTCGGGTTAAAACTTAGCAATATGCATGCCAGTGGGGCTAATAATAATTATTGTTTAATTTCAAATAGATAGATATCGAGATGTTCTTTTTTTAGGCAATAAAGTCAAAAACATGACGTGCTACTTGAAAAATTTTCCTACTTGAACTCAGGGAAAGGGCAAATAAACGGCCTGACTTCTATAACCAATTGAAATTAAAAAAATAAAAAATCCTAAAGATTAATGGGGATTTTGCCGATAAAAATTATGGATAGGAATTCTTACCAGACAGGTACAAGAATGGCATATTTAGGCATTAGCAGCACAGACATATTCTCGCCCACGGTCCAGCAGTCGGCTCAGCTGGAAACGTTGGCCAATGGTGCCATTAGAAAAGGGATCGATCTATATATGCGGCAGGACTATGAAGGTGCCATCAAAGAATTCCGCCGTTCCATCGGTCTGGCTCCGAACTCATCGTATTCAACCGATGCCTCCAGCTACATGGCAAATGCCTATCTGGCATTAGGAGATACGAAGGGGGCAATCAAAGCCTATGAAGACGCCCTCAAGCGCAATCCCGAGCGTGATGATATCGCCATCAGTTTGGGCAATGTCCATTTCGCCGAGGAAAATTATGACGAAGCCGTTAAGGCCTACGAAAAAGCGGTCAGCGCCTGGCCGAGCTCCACCAATCGTTACGCGCTGGGGCAGGCCTATATGAATGCCGGTCGGTATTCGGATGCGGACAGGGAATTTAATACGATTTTGCGCACGGATCCCGACAAGCCCAATGGAAATTACGGATTGGGTCTTAATTTTAGCCGGCAGGGCCGTTATGAAGATGCGATTCTTCAATTTAAAGAAGCGATCCGATTGGATAGCAAATTCTATGATGGTTATGCTGAACTGGGGTATGCTTATGCGGATCTGGGCGAAATAGACGAAGCCGAGCGGATAATGGACACTCTCGAGCACGTCGCACCGGATCTGGCGGATACGCTGAGCCGCTATATATACAAAGTGGACCCGCCGAAATTTATGTTTGCCCATGCCGATACCGGCTTTAATTACCAGATGCCCTGGAAGACCCCGCTGGCAGCCCTGGACAGCTATTTAGTCACCGCAAATGCCGAAAAAACATTTTCAATGAAATTCCAGTTTGACAAGGAAATGGATAGAGAATCCGTAGAAAATGTGCTCAACTGGAGCATTGGACGATCCACCCAGAGCGGGCCCGGACAGGCCTACAATTTCGGCCGGCCCATCCCGGACACCGAAGTCACGTTACCCCCCATTCCAAAACACGTTTATTACGATGCGGATAATTTAACCGCCACCGTTTATTTTACCCTTCGCCAAAATGCGGCGGCAGACGCCACCATCGACCCGGCCCATATGGAGTTTAAATTTTCCGGCGAAGACGCTTACGGGCATAAAATGGATCCCAAATATGATCAGTTTATGGGATTTTCTGGAATTGCATAAAATCGGCCCCCTTTCCCGATTCTATCTCGAAACACCTACCGCGACATACGGCTAAATTGTTAATATCTATTAACTGCATACCGAATCGAGCCAATTCAACTTCATTTTCGCCGAATCAGTCCAATCTGCTCAATCAATCGCGATCAGAATGAAATTAAATGCGAATACAAAGATTTAAGTTTTCTGGCGAAAATGCCGATATAAAAATATCGGGGTATAGATACCTGACAAACTATTTTCAAAGATTTATAGCCGAAAGAGAACAACCCCCCTCGACACGGTGGGGATCTAAAAAAATGGCCGTCAAAACTAAAAAAAACTGCGCATGCAAGAAGAGTGACTTAGAGCAGTCCCTAACCGAGAGCGAAGAAAAGTTTCGCCTTCTGATGGAACTTGCCACCGACGGGGTTCTGGTGGTTCAGGACGGCAAGATCAAGGAAGTCAATTATTATTTGGCCAAGATGTGCGGTTACGCCATCGATGAGGTGCTCGATACCGATCTGGCCAGCTTTTTCCATGCCGACGACCTCGAAACCATTGCAACCTTCTACGAAAAGCCGTTATCGGACGATAACACCCTGGAGGTCCATGCCTTAACCCTGATGTGCAAAAACGGGCACAGGGTCGATGTGGAAGTCATTGCCGGCCGATTCATTTTTCAAAATAGACCATCCAACCTTCTGGTCGTGCGCGATATTTCAGACCGCAGCAAATCAGAGCAGGAGCTGGAACGCACCCGTCAGCTGGAATCGATTGCCGCGCTGTCCGGGGGAATCGCCCATGATTATAATAATCTGTTAACCGCAATCATCGGTAATATTTCACTGGCACAAACCTATCTGGACCCGGATGACAGGGTGTTCCTGCTGCTAAGCCAGGCCC
>JASFIU010000253.1:0-6882 GCA_050122495.1 Desulfobacterales bacterium
TGCCAGCCCAACTCTCGCTTTGCTTTTTCTGCACTGTAATTTAGGTGTACCTTTGTGACGTCTATTGTATCGCGAGATAGAAATGCAGGCAGTCCCAGCCATCGCTGTAGAGGTTCGAGAATTGCCATCTGAGGGCGCATAAACCATCTTGGCATCCATAGCCGAAACTTCATTCCACCGGGATAACGCCCCCACAGCTCGAATAGGTCGCGTAAAGTAATAGGCTCACCACAGAATACATAATCTTCACCAAGAGGTGCTTTCTCCACAGCTAAACAGACTCCCTCAGCCAATGCCTTCACTTCGACCAACGAATACACCGCATCCCCACCCCAGGCAATAGGAGGCATTCCATACAATAGATACAACCGTAAAAAGTAGCCAAAAGTGGAATGGTCGTTTACCCCTACAACACCGTTGGGCATACAAATCACTAACGGCAAGCCATTTTTGCGCCAACGCAAAGCTACCAGGTGCGCTTCGGCCTTGCTGCGCTCGTAAGGAGAAAGATAAACACCGGAGTGTTGAGTATTTTCGTCATGCACCTCTGGTACCTGCCCAACTGGACTTGAGCCTCCGAGTGCCCAAACCGTAGAAACATATACCGTACGTGGTATGCCCGCCTGCATTGCAGCGTCAAGAACATTATTGGTTCCCTGTACATTCACTTGCTGCATACGCTCCGCTGCAATGGAATTCACGCCAAGTTCGTAGACGCCTGCGTTATGGATCAAGACATCATTACCGCTCATGGCATGAGAAAGGCCTTTTGGCTCAGTAATGTCACCGATCACGAGTTTGCATCCTTGCTCAGCAAGCCAGCGCGCCGAGACTGTCTCCGGATCTCGCACTAAAGTGTGAATTTGCCAATCGCGCTGACGCATGGTTCTTACTAAGGCCTGCCCGATGAAACCGGTTCCTCCGGTTAGAAATATATGCATAGAGGACCTTCCTTGTTTGGTTGCTGCCACTTCAGGTACAGGATTTGATTTTGCGACTGGTTATCCGCTTGAGGTCAGTTGGAATAGGAAGTTCAGAAAGAATTTATATGCATCTATATTCAAATAGAAGCGATTTAGTCAAGCGGCGATTTGTTGAATGTAAAAATTCTGGGCATTCAGCGGGAGATAAACATTTGGCAATGTTGTGGTAAGTTTAACCTGTGATATAAAATGAGCATCACAAGAATTTTGGTGATTCAACACCTTGGATATGTTGGAGATGTCGCAGGTTTTCAGTTAGAAGATATTTTCGTTTCCCAGATGATATATGCGATAGGTCACCATGTACCCTTTATTGCGATCTGGAAACTCTCCCTTCCTATGGATGGAACGATGAAGGTCGTCTGATTATTTGATGCACGGTAGTCCGCGCGTTTTTGAGCTGAATAGCGGCGCGAAGCGAATTCCTTTCCCACGGTGTAGCCGATCGCCCAACCGATCAATCCACCTGCCAGTACATCAGATGCCCAGTGCACTCCGCCCTGAATACCGAGTGCGGTAGATGCCGCGACATATGTGCACCAGCTGTAAGCGACGACAGGGACCCACGGCTTATCGGAGTAGTAGGTTGATAGCGCCGTGCTCATCGCCATGTTCGTCATCATGTGGCCTGACGGCCAGCCATCGAAAGGGAAACGCTTGAAAAAGCCATAGTTGAACTGTCGGGGATCTTCCGGATCAGCAGCATCCCCGCTTTCGGGAGGCTCGCGATTGGTTATACCCTTTAAAAAAATGTTGGAGCCGAAAGCGATGGTAACGGCTTGAAGCGCCATGGCTCCAGCATCGATCCGCTCGTCATCATCGGACGACAACAATAAGCCTGGTATGAGCAGGGGCACAGCGACGCCGCCGATGAGCCCGGGTGTACTCCAGGCGTTTGATACCGTTTCGTCGTGATCCGCCGCCCACCCCTGTATATCACGGTCAATACCCTTCTGCGCAAACAATGCGGTCATCCCCACCGCTGTCAGATGCAGCGGCGTAGTTTTATAACCGACGAAGCTTTGCAGCGTATTGGGGCCGATTCGCCAAAATGCACGCTGCAACCTGGATTCTCGCTCCGCCTCGGACACTTCGGAATCAGCGGCCAATGTAGGTTGGTCCGCCGCGTTAGAATCCTGTGCCTCTAAATGAATGGGAAAGGCAAGGCAGAGCACCGCGAGCAACGTGGACATGATAAAACGCAAGACGCCATCGGCGGGCCTGGATTGAGAAGAATCTGGGAAGTCGAGCGCGACAGCGTATAACATGGTGGCATCCGTTTAAATAGTGATCGGATTGTCACTGGTTTTTTGCACAGCAGCGATCTTTTTTTGATTAACATAAAATCCTCTCCGCCCGATGACAGCTTAAGCTATAGCGGACAGGTGGCTATCTGACCTGATTGTTACCTATTTTAGTGCCCTAAGTTTCAAATTTTTTTACCCAGGTCTCAAAACGCTTCACTTTGTCGGGCCCGTAATGTTTTAGATTGGCGATAATTTCCGGGATGGATTTTTCGGCGGGTTCAGCCTTGCTGTTTTTTGAAAAAAATTTATCGGCATAGCAGATGAGCTGCTCTTCAATGGATATTGGGATCATATCGCGGTTTGGCAGCGGCAGGTTATGGTGCCGGATGTCGGCGATACTGATCCCCACTCCGATATGCCGTTCACAAACCAGCGCCAGCTTCGGATGCCCCGCCTTGCTTAGCAGTTCACCCCCCAGAATGCCGTGGCAGATATAGGGATGTTTTCCGTAACAGCCGAAACCCGGGCTGTTGGTGCGAAATATGCCGATATCGTGAAGCATGGCGGCATTCCTTATAAATTCGAGATCCGGTTTGAGTTCGGAAACCTGCCGGGCCGCAGCCTGGGCCTTTTTAGCCACCTGCTTTCCATGTTCAACCAGGATCTTAAATGTTTTTGATTGCCGGTCGTAGTACTGCGCTAAAAGGTCGATGGGATTCACGAGAAGTGTTGGTCGTCAGTTGTATGTTGTTAGTGGCAAAATGCTTCTGGTGTTGTTTCAGATTAAAATCAAAAAGATAGCTAACCACTTGAATCCGATACAGTGACGTCGTCCTTTTATTTAGATGCAACGGACAACGGACTACTGACCACGGACATATTTATTTATGCTTTTTAGCCAGTAACACACCTTCAATGAAGGGATCGATTCCGCCGTCCAGCACATCGGTGACGTTGCCGATATCCAGATTGATGCGGTGATCTTTCACCATTTGGTAGGGGTGCAGGACATATGAGCGAATCTGGCTGCCCCAGGCGATTTCATCCTTGCTGTCATGAACCTCTTGAAGTTTTTCATCCTGTTTTTGTTTTTCATGCTGGTAAAGCCGGGCTTTCATGACTTTTAAGGCCATATCCTTGTTGCGGTGTTGGGATTTTTCCTGCTGGCACTGCACGACGATTCCGGTGGGAAGATGCGTGATGCGCACAGCGCTGCTGGTTTTATTGACGTGCTGACCTCCGGCCCCGCTGGCGCGGTACACGTCAATTCGCAGGTCTTTGTCTTCAATATCGACGACGATTTCTTGATCCAGTTCGGGATAGACAAACACGGAAGCAAAGGAGGTATGGCGTTTGCCACTGGCATTAAACGGAGATATCCTTACCAGACGGTGAACGCCGATTTCCGATTTGAGATATCCGAAGGCATTTTCACCGCTTGCCGTGAAGGTGACACTTTTGATCCCGGCCTCTTCTCCGGGCTGAAAGTCAATCAGCTCGATTTTGTAACCCCGGCGCTCAACCCAGCGAGAATACATTCGAAAAAGCATTTCAGCCCAATCCTGGGCTTCGGTTCCACCGGCTCCGGCATTAATGGATACAATGGCGTTTTTGCCGTCGTCTTCACCTGCGAGCATAAGCTCCAGCGACAGGTTGCCAATTCGCTGATCCAGTTCGCTGATTTGTTGGGATACTTCTGCAAGGGCGTCCTGATCGGATTCTTCAACTGCCAGATCCAGCAGGATTTGATTTTCTTCTAAATCGGTAGCCAGTTTGTTATACTTTTCAATTCTACTTGAAAGCGATGAGCGCTTTTGCAATATCGATTTGTTTTCTTCCGGATTGTCCCAAAAGCCTTCTTTGGCGATTTGTTGCTCAATCTCCTGCAATTGTTTTTGATCGTCCTCTATGTCAAAGATAACCCCTGAGGTTTTCAAATTTGAGTTGAAGATCTTTCAGGTTTTGTTTGAGCTCTACGGACATTTTTTTGCCTCCTCGTTGCAGGTTGCCGGTTAGCCAGTTGAGCCCGTTGCCGGTTTTAAGATAGGAATTCTCCGTATTCTAACGGGCCAATCCCGCTTCACGGGGACCTTCGGCAGGCAACGGGACAACCGGTTAACGATTCTTTTTTCTTGATGCATATTTACCGAACTCAAGTAGTATACCAAAAATTGTACCCGCCAGGCAAGCCAGGGCAAATAAATCCCCGAAACGGGTATAAACGGTTTTTTTGCGGATCAGAGGCAACGTTCGGGTCAGCGCTGCTTCCTGGAGCAATGAGGTCGAGGCCAAAATCCGACCGGCGGGATCGATGAAGCCGCTGATGCCCGTATTGGCGGCCCGGGCCAGGGCCCGCCGGTTTTCCACGGCCCGCAACACACTTATGGAAAAATGCTGATAGGGACCGCTGGTTGTGCCAAACCAGGCGTCGTTGGTGATGTTGATCAGCAAGACGGCATCGTTTTTTACCATTGCCCGGGAAAGTCCCGGGAAAATAATTTCGTAACAGATCTGTATACCCAAGGCGTCCTGTTTCCACGGCAGGGTCTTACCGGCTTTGCCGGGACGAAAATCACCCACCTGGGCCACCATTTTTCCCAAAAAGGGGAGCCATTTTTTAAAAGGCACATATTCGCCGTAGGGAACCAGATGGGCTTTGTCGTACTTGACGACGGTTTTGGATTGCGGACTGATCAGATACGCACTGTTATAATATTCGAAGGCGCCTTCTTTACCGGTAAACGAAGGGCTGCCGATAAGAAAATCGATGCCTATTTGTTGAATGCCGTCCAACACCTTGCTGGTTGGCTCCTTGTTGTAAAATAAATAGAAGGGAGTGGCGGATTCGGGCCAGACAATCAGATCGGGGTTTTCTGATTTTGCTGCAAGCGATAAACGGTTATGGGTCTTTATGGTGGCGTCTTGAAATGCAGGATTCCATTTTACAGCCTGATCGACATTTCCCTGGATAACGGCAACGCGAGCACTTGGCGACGCTGCGATCAACTGATCAGTTGTTTTGATGCGCCAGGACCCATAAGTCCATGTAAAAAGAAAGCTTACAACAAAGATAATAACAGCTACAGCCGGCAGGCGTTTTGAAACCGGCCGGTTTTGCCAGGTTTGCCGGGTGATGCGTGTTAAGACTAAGAAAAGTGCCATGTTTCCCATAACAATCAGAAAGGATAGCCCGTATACGCCAAACAGGTCTGTTATCTGAATAAGGTGCAGGCGCAGGTACTGGGAGTGCCCCAGCAACGCCCATGGAAAGCCGGTGAAAATATAAGTTCGAATATATTCCATCGTCACCCAGACCAGCGGCATTGCGATCAGACAGCGAGCCGGGGTGCGGCAGACGGCAGCAGCGGCCAGGGAAAAAACAGCCGGGAAAAGTGCAAGGGCAGCTGCGAAGAGGAACAAAACGGCGATGCTCAGGTAATATGGGAGATACCCGTAAGTTCGCATAACGGGCACCACCCAGTACAAGAGGCTAAGATAATGGATCAATCCGGCGACAAAGCCGATTCGAAAACTTTTTTTAGCGGAAAGATTGGCAATCGCAGCCAACAGGGGTACCAGGGCTACCCAGGCCAGCCAGTCCAGACCGATTTTGGGAAATGACCCGGTCAACAGCAGGCCGCTTAACGCCGCCAGGAGCATATTTTTTCTATCGGATGTCATTCTTTTTAAGGCCCATAAAAAAGCCCCGATCAGGTGCAGGGCAATGGACATTTAATCCTTGTGTTTATCATTTTGTTTGCGATGAATTAGGTTTATACTATATGCTGTAAATTTCAATTTTGCAAATTCAATATCGTGTATTGGATCTGGCGTCTAAATGAAAAAATCTACCAAAGGGATGCTTTTATCCGGCTTGGTATATCCCGGGGTTGGGCAGCTGACCTTAGGAAGGGTTGCCTCCGGAATTGCCTTTATTACTTTAACGACCACCGGACTCATTGTGCTCATATACAGGGTTGTTCAACGTGCATTCCAGGTAATGGATCAGCTTTTACCTCTTCTGGCAGACAATCGGTTGGACGTAACGGCTTTAAACGAGAAGCTCATCCGGGATTCCGCTGCAGGATGGGGGCTGGAGATGATCTGTTTGGTTGCCATTGCCGGCTGCTGGCTGGCTGCGATTGGGCATGCTTATTTTGTGGGCAAGCAGTTAGATGAGAAATCTCATTACCCGCCGCCCACATTAAATTCATTAAAAAAATGAAGACCAAAACACTTGCATTGAAAATTCTTCCCGACCGAATGGCTGTTTGCCGTTTGGATCCCTCGGCGGCAGTTCCCGATTGGATCGATGCGTCCGGGTTTTATTCGATCACCCGCACAGAAGAGGAACTGACGATCGTTTGCGCCGAAACATTAGTTGGTCAGGGGACGAAAAGCGAAACCGGCTGGCGCTGCTTGAAGGTTGAAGGACCGTTAGACTTTTCTGAAATTGGCATTATTTTTTCCTTAACCCGGCCGCTGGCGGGAAACGGTGTTTCTGTATTTGTCATATCGACTTTTAAGACAGACTATTTTATGGTTAAAGAAACAAATCTTGCAAAAACGATCGACATACTAACTGCCGAAGGGCACCAGTTTAATTAAATGCGAATTTCGGAATGCGAAATGGCTAAAAGCCCGGGGTGGCG
>JASFIU010000254.1:0-6870 GCA_050122495.1 Desulfobacterales bacterium
CCCCCTCCTCAAACATCTTGCGAATAAAAGAGGCTCGCGAAATGATATCATTGATTTTTTTTGATATTGTCATTTTTATGTCCTCGCGTATCGGGTTGCGGGTTACGCGTTGCGCGTTGCGGGTTGAAATAGGAGAAATTCCGATTAAAAGAACACGAAACACGTAACCCGCGACTCGCAACGGTTTTTAACGCCCCTCAAATTCCTTCCACTTGTAGTCAATCAGCTCCAGCAATACCCCATTCACCTTCTTGGGATGAATAAAGGCAAACTCACAATCCCTGAACGGGCGGGCGCCGCCAATAAAGGGATAATCTTTTTCTTTTAATTCAGCCATGGCTTCGCGGGTGTTGTCAACGTTGAAACTGATGAGCATGACCCCCTCGCCTCTTTTTTCGATAAATTTGGCAACATCGCCGTCCGGTGTTGTCGATTCCATCAGCTCGAATCCGACCTCGCCGACCCAGTATCTGGCGACCTTGATTTTTTCTGGCTCGTCAATATATTCGTCGTCCGGTTGGGATTTGCCCAGAACCGGCTCCCAGACTTTACGCGCTTCTTCAAGGTTTTTAACGGCAATACAGATATGATCCAGTTTATTAACTTTCATTGCTAACTCCTTGTATTTAATATTTAAAGTTTACACATCCGCTTTTTGATGTTGGAAGCTTGTCAGGATTTGAAGCCGTTGATCGGATGTTTTCTGGATATGGTCGATCTCGCTTTCATTGAGGTGGCGGTATTTTCCGATCAGTGATAAGAAATCCTTTACCGGCAACGGATTATCAATGGGATGGGTGAATTCGAGCCGGCCTTCCTCGAGTGAATACTCCCATAAAGGAACCAGATTTGCCTCGACCGCCTTGCGTCCGATCTCGATCAACTGATTCGGCGGGAAACGCCAGCCTGTGGGGCATGGAGAAAACACATGGATATAGGCCATCCCCTTTTTAGAAGCCAGCAGGGCTTTGTCCAGCTTGGCGTAATAATCTTCCATAAAGGCCATTGATGCCGTGGCAACATATTCACAATTATGCATCAACATAATGACCGGCAGGTACTTGGCATCTCTGGTCTTTCCGCGCAAATTCGCCCCGACCGGTGTGGTTGAAGTCCAGGCACCGAAGGGTGTCGTGCTCGATCGCTGAACACCCGTATTCATGTAACCCTCATTATCCACGCAGATATAAATCATCTGCTCGCCGCGCTCGGCGGCCCCCGAGAGCGATTGAAATCCGACATCAGCGGTGCCGCCATCTCCCGCTAAGGCCAGCATGGTCACATCGCGCCCGATGCGGTTGTAATATCGCCGTGCACCGGCCAGCATAGAGGCCGTGTTGGTTAACAGGGGATGAAATACCGGGGTTTTGGTGCCTGTGAGGCCGTTCACCCCGGGCGTGCCTATGCCGGGAATGCATCCCGGCGGGGTGGCAACGACTGTGTTGGGTCCAATTCGTCTTAAACTATGGCGGATCAAAAGCTCGGAATTACATCCCAGACAGGCCGAAAGTCCGGGGACAAAAAGATCTTCCAGTTCACCCCATTTGTTGAAAATATCGGCAGCGGTAATATATTCCAGAGCGCCCGGCTTGCAGGCCTTCACGCAGCCTGGGTCACCATCACAATGATCGCATTTCATCACCTTGCCGCTTATGGTGTTATGGATAATGCCGGCATAGGAACACGCCAGGGTGCACAGCTGGCAATTTACACAGCGGGATTCATCCCATCGAATGACACCGCTGTCTTCATCTTTTGTGAGGGCCTTGGCCGGACAATCCATGACGCAGCGGGGTTCCCCGCACTGGCGGCACTGGGCAATTCCATAAGTTTCGGCAATGGTATCCGCCACAATCTGGATACGCGAATGGGCCGGTTCGACGGTTTCAGTATGAAGATATGCACAGGTTTTTACACAATCGTTGCAGCCATCACACTTATCCGGGTAAAACGCGATGGTATTGTATCCTTTTCCCACGGCTGGTGCTCCTTTACTATTTTTAACAACCAGGTGTCAGGTTTCGGGTGTCAGGTGTCAGGAAGATGAAGAGGCCAGCACACAGCCTACACTGAACCCATCGGCCCTGAGCCATTCAGTCGTGAGCTTAGCGTCGAACAGCTCAGCCGATCGGAAAAAAGATGATAATAAATAACAGGCAGATTGCCTTCTGCCCGTGGTCATCTTTTCACTGACACCCGAAACCATAGATATTATGTTGTCTATAAAACCCAATTGAACTCAAATACTGTACACGACTTTTGTAACAGGGATATGACATTAGTCACAAAAGTTAGCGCCACAGTTTCGACATCAAAAGACGACCAGTTTCCAGCGGAGCGCTGGTAAACCCGTCTTTGACTTCAGCTAAATCCACCTGGCGTTGAATCAATTCACGCAAAATGCCGGGATCCAGCTTGGCATTGATCGCCGATACGCCGACCAGACGATTGTTTTTAAATACCAGTTTTTGGTAACTCTGACTGCTGGGCAAATACACGGTGTTGACTTCGATGTCGTCAGTCGATTCAGTTACCGTGGCCAATCCCAGCGAAAATCCATGATGACCAAAGAAGTTAAATACATTTAAGCCGCTGCTGCCCAGATAGGGCTTCAATGCCGGGTCTTTTACCATATCCATACCTGCGATACGGCCCTGAACGGATGCATTCGGCAGGGTTGCATTGATGGTTTGGCCTGCATCAAAAAAGCCGGGGGCCTGGGCAACATCGCCGGCGGCCCAGATATCTGCGACACTTGTCCGCATGTTTTCGTCGACCAGAATGCCCCGGTCCACTTGAATATCTGAACCTTCTAGATAACTTATCCGCGGTCGAACACCGGTTGCCAGCAGCAATAGATCTGCTGAAACCGACTTGCCCGATTCCAGGGTAACCTGACAGCCCCCGCCATCAGCGGGTGATATTTTAGATACCCCGCTGCCGGTCGCAAGGCTCACACCATGATCAGTGAATATGCGTTCGATCATGCGCGCCGCTGCACCATCAAAGTAGGCGAACAACGAGACCTGTCTGCGCACGATAAGCGTGGCCTGCAAGCCGGATTGGGCCAGGTTTTCGGCCGTATGCATGGCAATGAGTCCGGCGCCGATGACAATGGCGGATTTGGCTTTCTGAAAGGATTGCCGGAGCTTCAATGCGTCTTCAAGCGTACGCACCATCTGATAGGGTACGCTGTCGATACCGGGAAACGAAGGGATGGCCGCATCTGCACCGGTAGCCAGCAAGAGCTTTTCATAATCGATTTTTTCTCCCGACGCGAGCTTAACCCATTTTTCTTCCACGTTGATGCCTGTAACTGCCGATCCGCTCTTGAAGGTTACCGATAGCTGATCAAAATAGGACTGATCCTTCAAATGGATCGCCTCGGCGGCCATTTCTCCTGAAATAACATAGGGCAAAATAGTCGGTGAATATGGCAGGCTATCTTCGCGGGTGACCATCGTAATGGTGCCGGTTTCATCCTGTAATCGAATTGCCTCTAAAGCCGCAAGCCCGGCATGACTGCTGCCGATGATCAGATACTGGGTTTTGGAATTCTTGCTTTTAGCCTGCATGTCAATCCTTCTCATTTAACCAAATAGGTTGTTCGGGCACATCGCCATCGAGCGCACGCGCAGTGGTGGCGATAGCCTTTCGAAAATGATCGATGGTAATGTCCGCACCGGCGAGCCCGCCGATAAAGCTGACGGCCGGAATTTGCTGCGGCAGACGGTAGAGGGTTGCCATCAGCTCCTGGAAAACGGGGCCTGAATTCCAGCCGAAAGATACGGCACGATCCACAACCCCGACAGCTTTTACTTTCGAAACCGCCTTCAAAATGGCCTGCTGTGGATAGGGACGGAACGTTTTGACTTTAATGAGACCCACTTTTTGGCTTTCTTCCCGGGCCGCATCGACGGCATCCTTTCCGGCACCGGTCATTCCACCAATGGTAACAATGGCATAATCCGCATCGTCCAGACGATACTCTTCGACCAGCGGTGCATACTGACGTCCAAATTTTTGCCCCCATTCTTCATGCGTATCGACGATCACCTTCAAAGCGTTTTGCATGCTCCGGCAGTGTCCTTTACGGTATCTGACGAATAAAGACGGTCCGATTCCGGTGGCGCCCCCCGTAAGCGGATCTACGGACATGGGCCTTTCCGGGTCCAGGGCGACATGCCAGTTGGTATTCTTCTCGCCCAGGAAAGCATCGACTTCAGGCGGGTCGGGAATCTCGACTTTTTCAACACCATAGGAGAGATAGTTTCCGTCATGGCATACGTTCACGGGCAGCATAACATCGCGGTTTTCTGCAATCCTGTATGCCATAATGATGGTGTCCAGAATCTCCTGGTTGTTTTCACAATACATCTGGATCCACCCCACCTCCCGTACCGTCATGGCGTCCTGTTGCCCACCCCAGACCGATTGAGGCGTGATGCCGTCGCGGGTGACGATTGACATCACAATCGGGAGTCTCAGGGGCGGTGTCCGAAAATAAGGCTCAAACATAAACGCCAATCCCTGGCCGCAACTGGCGGTGAAGGTACGGGCACCTGCCAGACAGGCTCCCTGCAGTACCGAAAGCACGCTGTGTTCGCCTTCGACATCCATCAGATCCGCTTCGATTATTCCATCGGCGACAAACTGCGAAATGTTTTCCGCCAGCGAGGATTGGGGCGTGATGGGATAAACGGCAACCATATCCGGCCGTGCACGGGCGACGCCCCACGCTGCTGCTTCGTTTCCATCACAAACAATCGATTTTGGCATTCGCTACTCCTCTTTTTCTTCGAGCATATTTACGGCACGGTGCGGACATTCTTTAGCGCAAACCCCGCAGCCCTTGCATATATCTAAATTGGCTTCAAACCACCGTTTTCTTTCCTGTATGCACTGCGTCGGGCAATACAGCCAGCAGGTTCCGCATTTCACGCATTTTTCACGATCCACCACGGGTCTTTCCGCCCGCCAATCGCCGGTTTTGAGTTCGATAAGCTTGGTCGCAATCGGACACATATCGTCCGGTATTGTTGATTCATCAAACGGCTTCTTAGCCTGTTTTTTCATGGTTTTTCCTTTCAACCGATTTCATGCACCTGAGTTTCCTCAAAGCCGCGTTTTACTGCCTTGATGTTCTGGTCCAGAGCAGCATCTCGAAACGCCACCGATTCCATGCCTATGTTCAAGGAATCCAGGGTCACAATCCCGGTGGTACGTGCAAAAACCCCCAGCATGATCGTATTTGTGATCGGCTTGCCGAAGATTTCCAGTGCGAGCCCCATGGCATCGAAAAGCCCGACTTTAGAAATGGATGGCGGGATTTCGATCTGATTTACAGATTTCTTGGTGGTCTGTATCCAGATCCCATCCGGATTCATGCCCTCAAATATATCCACAGCTCGACCAAGCGTGGGATCCAGGCAGACCACACAATCCGGATGATAAATATTGGTGGTCTGTCGTATGGGTTTATCGTCAAATCTTAAAAATGCCGCCACCGGCGCGCCTCGCCGTTCAAAGCCGAAGGCCGGAATTGCTTTGGCAACCTTGCCCTCTTCAACGATGGCTTTGGCCAAAATTTTAGCAGCTAATACGGCCCCCTGCCCTCCGCGACCATGGATTCGTATTTCGTACATATTGTCACTCCTAATTTTAAAAGCCGCTTATATCTCCAACAAATGCATCTTGCCGCATTTTTTCCAGGTGATTAAGAATATCGATTGTGACCGTATCGAGATGGTCTTCAACCATCTTTTCTGCCATTGTGGAATCCTTAACCTGGATGGCTTGGAAAATTTTCATATGTCCCTGCTTGGCTCTCCGGGCGAGCTCGGGCACATGGATGCAGGCCAACCGGAATCTAAGGGTATGATCGCTGAGCGTCTGGCTGATTTTATACAGTGTCTTGCTGCGGGCGGCCCGATAAATTATCTCATGAAATTCAGCATCCAAATCCCCCATCGATTCGGTTGCACCGCTTTTCAGGATCTCGTCCGTTTTTTGTAAATTCATTTCGAGCCTGGCAAGCTCTTCGGGCGTAATCTTTTCGATGGCCCATTTAACCGCAATTTTTTCAATTGCCGTGCGGGTCGTAAACAGATCCTTAATATCGGTTTCGGAGGTTTCCTCAACAATATAACCCGCCCTGGGAATGGCATATAAGAAGCCCTCCAGAGCAAGCTTGTGCAATGCTTCTCTTACCGGAGTTCGGCTGACGTTCATCTCTGCAGCCAGCACCGTTTCAACCAGTCGTGTACCACCGCCGACAGCGCCGGTAATAATTCCATGACGAAGATTTTGGTAGACTTGCTCCGTTAAAGAACCTTCATCTTTTTCGACAGGTTTAAAAATCTGCATGGCGTGTCCTTTTTGCGAAGCTTTGTAAAAAAATACCTCTGGAGCACTTATTGGATACCTTATGTATACAGAAAGGCACGGCATGTCAAGTAAGATCTAAAATGGCGATCAATCGTAAGAGATTTCAATCGAAATTTGTTCTGGAAGGTTGGTGTCTTTATGATTTCGGAATGCAGATTGCGGATTGCGAATTGCAAAAGCTTGTCATTTTTGATTTTCAATCCGCAATCTGAAATCCGCAATAATAACAGTTGACAACCAGGTTTCACCTTGTATTTATAAAGCCCTAAAATGCGTCGAAATGTTCGCCTATTATGGAAATCTATGCTATAAGAGGTAAACTCCATACCATATTGATTTTGATTGGTTAAACCAGCAAAAGAGCAGCGTTGACGAAACACCTGCTTTTTCTTATAGGACAGACACATGGATTCTCTAATTGCCTGTCATGAATGTGATTTGCTGCATCAGCGCAAGCCCCTGCCCCGGGGTGGAACGGCGAGA
>JASFIU010000255.1:0-6869 GCA_050122495.1 Desulfobacterales bacterium
CGGAATTATCGCTTTTGAAAACGCATTTCATGGTCGCACCTTACTCGCCCTGAGCCTGACCCATAAGGTCAAACCCTATAAATTCGGCTTTGGTCCTTACGCACCCGAGATTTACCGCATCCCATCGGCATATTGTTACCGCTGTCCGTTTAACCTTGAATATCCGAATTGCGAAGTGGCCTGTGCCGATTATCTGAAAGAATTTCTGCACACCCATCTGGCGCCTGAATCCTGTGCGGCTGTCATTGCCGAACCCATCCAGGGCGAAGGCGGTTTTATCACACCGCCGCCCGAATATTTCTCCAAGATCGCTAAAATCTGCAAAGACAATGATATTTTATTTATTGCCGATGAAATTCAGTCCGGTATGGGCCGAACGGGTAAGATGTTTGCCATCGAGCACTTCAATGTGGCGCCGGATATGATGACCCTTGCCAAAAGCCTGGCAGCGGGAATGCCATTGGCTGCTGTCACCGGCAGGGAGGAAATCATGGCATCGGTTCACCCCTGGGGGGTGGGCGGCACCTACGGCGGCAACCCGGTGTGTTGCCAAGCGGCCCTGGCGGTGCTCGATATTTTTGAAGAAGAAAACCTGTTACAAAAAGCCGAAGCGCTGGGCAACAAATTGACGGATCGGTGTAATGCCTGGGCCGAGCAATTTGAGATCATCGGCGAGGTTCGCGGATTAGGCCCCATGATGGCGCTGGAACTGGTTAAGGACCGCAAAACAAAAGAACCGGCGGCAGATGAGGCCCGAGCACTGGTAGAGCGCTGTTTGGGAAAAGGGCTGGTTGTTTTATCATGCGGCACCCTGGGCAATGTAATGCGCTTGCTGATGCCTCTGGTGATTGAAGACGAACAGCTTGAAAAAGGGCTGTCTATATTGGAGGAAGAGCTCAGCAAAATATCCAAAAAATAATGGCTCCATTTTTCTGTATAAAATTTTTTCCGAATATGATTCTGCCGGATATATTGAGAAAACTCGAAGCACGAAATCCGAAATCCGAAACAAATTCCAAATTCGAATGTTCAAATTTTCTAAACGAGGAGATCAAACTTTGCAAAACCAATCATGGAGATAAGCTCATTTTATTTTGAATTTTGGTCATTTGGTATTCGGATTTGTTTCGAGTTTCGATATTCGAATTTCGTATTTATCAAGACAGGCGTCTATCTGAATAAAGCGAATTTTATTCTCCCCCTAGATTAGACCTAAGACAACTTTACGATTAGGTTGACCTATACAGGAGGGTATATGGAAAAAATATTTACCCGTTATGGAGACGGGACTCCATTAGAAATGAGTGCCAAAGAACTCATGGAAGATCTGGAGAACGGAACTTCGGATGCCGCCGAACGGGGGAATATACCGGCCCTTTCCAAGGAAGAACTCCAGTATCTACTGGATGTATTCTCATCCCCTTATAATTTCGTAAGCGTTGAACGCGGCAACGAGGTTATTCTGAGCTATGATGCCGGAACCCTTAAGATCAGACGCGCAGGGGTCAATGTGGATCGCATCCAAGCCCTGCAGATTTACGAAAAGCTCTTTGGCGCCGATACCATGGAATTATGTCATATCGACTACAGCTTCAAACCGATCAAACCGATCGTTACCATGGAACGGCCCATCCTGGAACAAGCCCTGTTATCCACCCATATCCCGCTGTTCTACGGCGCCATGCCCAACTTAGGTCTGTACAGCCAACCGGACGGGCCGTTTCCGAATCCGGCCGAATTGCTGCCCGAAGGAAAAATTGAAGACGCCAAGGCGTCCTATGAAGCCACCGTGGAAACGGCGGTCAAAGACATTGTCTATGCCAGCAGCGGTATGCATGAATCCGGCGCCGACGGCATCAATCTGGACACCGTGGGCGCTGCCGGTGATGCCGATTTTCAGGCCTCTTTAATGGCATCCGAAAAACTGAGGGAAAAATACCCCGATATCTGTATCGAGCTCGGCATGGCCGGAGAATTTATTTTGGGCATGCACAGCGAGCTTGAATATGACGGTGTGCGCCTGGCCGGTCTGTATCCGCACGATCAGGTCAAACTGGCCCAAAAAGCGGGCGTCACCATCTTCGGCCCGGTCGTCAATACCAATACGTCCGAGTCATGCCCCTGGAATCTTTCGCGGGCGATCACATTCATGAAAGCGTGCAGCCAGGCGGCTACAATTCCCATCCATGTAAACATGGGGATGGGGGTCGGTGCGGTGACGGTCAACGATCATCCCCCCATAGACATCGTATCGCGTGCATCGAAGGCAATGGTTGAGATTTGCCGCCTGGACGGGTTGTAGGTTGGCGTTGGCGATCCGCTCGGCATGGCCCTGACACATGCGCATGCTTCGGGAATGGGCGGAATGCGAGCTGCCGGAGATCTGGTTGCCCGCATGCAAATGTCCCGCGGTATGCGAATTCAGGAAGCCAAAGCATATGTGGCCGACCGGTTGGGGATCGCGGTTGCGGAATTAACGGATCCGGTCATCATGACCGAGGTGCGGGAAGACCTGCAGATCGGTGCGGTAACCCCCCTGCCGGGCTGCGCCAAAGGTATTGAGGCCAAGTTTCGTATGGCCGAAGTATTGGGAATCGACATCAACTGCGTGCAGCGATTTAAAGCCAAAACAGGAGGTCAACATGAGCGTTAAAATCCCGGACCAAGCCCGACTGGTTATCATCGGCGGGGGTATCGTCGGCTGCAGTTTAGCCTATCATTTAACCAAACTTGGCTGGAAAGACGTCGTACTGCTTGAGCGCAAAGAATTAGCCTGCGGTACAACCTGGGCCGCGGCCGGATTGTTAACGCAACTGCGCCAGAACCAGGAGATGACCAATCTGGCCAAGTACGGTATCGAATGTTTTGCCGGGTTGGAAACCGAAACCGGAATGGCCACTGGATTCAGGCAAAACGGAGCCCTGGCGGTCTGCCAGACCGAAGATCGCAAAAAGGAATTGCTGCGGGCGGCGGCAATGGCTCGCGCCTTTAATATCGAGATGCACCAAGTCGACCTAAAAGAAGCAGGGGATTTGGTGCCCGGGATGAGTACCGATGATCTGGTGGCCGCGTTTTATCTACCGAAAGACGGGGTAACCAATCCGATTGAGACCACCCGGGCGCTGGCCAAGGGGGCCAAAATGGGCGGCACCAAAATTTTTGAAAATGTCATGGTGACCGACATTAAAACCGAAAAAGGTGCGGTTTGCGGTGTCACCACCGACCAGGGGGATATCAGATCAGAATACGTCGTCAACTGTGCGGGCATGTGGGGACGGCAAATCGGACAGATGGTTGACGTCAGCATCCCGCTGCATGCCGCCGAACACATGCACGCCGTGACCTTGCCGATCGAAGGCTTAAAAAAGCATTTCCCCACAGTGCGTGATTTTGACGGGGAAACCTATTTTAAATCCGAATCCGACGGCATCCTGTTTGGCGGCTTCGAAGAGGTTTCGAAACCCTGGGGAATGGAAGGCATTCCCAACGATATCATGTATAAGGAACTCCAGGAGGATTGGGAGCAGTTTCAACCCTTTATGGATTGTGCCTTGAAACGGTTTCCGGCCATGGCCAGTGCTCAGATCCGCCACCTGTCGGTTGTGCCGGAGAGTTTTACGCCCGACACGGCCTTTATGATCGGCGCCGCACCGGGGATTAAAAACTTTTTCGTGGCCTGCGGCATGAATTCGGTCGGTATCCAAAGTTCTGCCGGTATTGGCCGGGCCATGTCGTACTGGATCGATCAGGGACACCCGACTGAACAGCTCTGGCCGGTCGATATTAAACGCTATTTTCCCTGGCAGCAAAACGCCCGATATCTGCATGATCGCATTATTGAGGCCGTCGGCGTTCTTTATCACCACCATTATCCCAATCGGCAGCGCACCAGCGCCCGGCCGGTAATCTGCTCCCCCATTCATGATCGTTTAGCAGCTAACGGGGCAGCCTTCAGCCAGAATGCCGGTTGGGAAAGAGCGGATTGGTTCGCACCCGAGGGCGTGGAGCCGATTCATCAGTACACCTGGGGAAAACCGAATTGGTTCGAATACCAGGGCCAGGAGCATATGGCGATTCGCGATGGTGTCGGTCTGTATGATTTAACTTCGATGGGCAAGTTCCTAATTCAGGGCGGCGATGCCGAGCAGGTCCTGCAAGAGCTTTGCTCGAACGACATCAGCGTTCCCGTTGGAAAAGTCGTCTATACCCCGGTATTGAATGCCAGAGGTGGATTTGAAACCGATGTAACCGTGACCCGTTTCGCGGAAGACACCTTTTTCATTGTCACCGCCGCGGCCACCGTAGTCCACGATTATGACCATTTCAAGCGCCTGATACCCGAGGAGGCCCGTGCGGCCATCACCGATGTGACCCACGCCTATGCCATGCTGGCGATTATGGGGCCTAAATCCAGAGACCTGCTGCGAGCCCTGACACCTGCCGATCTTTCCAATGAGGCGTTTCCCTATGGCACCGCCCAACGAATCGACGTTGCATATGCCAGACCCTGGGCCATGCGCATGTCCTATGTGGGTGAACTCGGCTGGGAATTATATATCCCCACCAATTTTGCGCTGGCTGTATTTGACGCCATCTTTGAGGAAGGTAAAAAAGTGGGTCTGCGCCTGGTCGGCATGCAGGCGGTCAATTCGCTGCGGCTGGAAACCGGTTATCGCCACTGGGAATCCGATATTACACCGGATGACACCCCCTACGAAGCCGGTCTCGGATTCGGTGTCAAGCTGGACAAAGATGACTTTATCGGAAAAGCAGCCCTGCTGGAGCAAAAAGAACAAGGGCTTAAGCGCAAACTGGTCATGTTTACTTTGGAAGACCCGGATATCATGCTTTACGGCAGCGAGCCGATTTATCGGGACGGGATCTGGATGGAAAACATGACCTCCGGCGCCTATGGCTTCAAGGTGGGCTCTGCGGTGGGCATGGGATACGTCAAAAATGAACAGCCCATCACCGAGGATTGGATTACCAGCGGCAAATACGAAATCGAGGTTGAAGGCAAAATGATCCCGGCTAAAGTTCACATCCGATCTCCTTATGATCCCAAAAACGAAAGGACGAAAATGTAAATTTTTAATACGCCGCGTTAAAAGACGTGCCTGAAAATCACCTTTGTTTGAAAACGTGAACGGATTTTACCGAAAAGTCGTTAACGACTTGAGGGGTCGGGGAGTTTTTCCCCGAAACCCATTTTGAGGCAAGCACAAGCATTTTCAATAAAGTCAGAGCCCCAGACCGGCTTGTCGAAAAAAGCGGATAGAAAAACTCCCCGACCCTTCAACTACTTGAATAAGGAGAACGCCATGGAAAAAATCCTAACACGCATGGGCGACGGCAGCCGGGTGGAAATGACCGTTGCTGAAATTCAACAGGATTTGGAGGCGGGCGCGCAGGATGCGGCGGAGCGGGCCCAGGTGCCCACGTTGACCGACGATGAGATAAAGTATCTACTTGACCTTTACAAATGCAAAGACAGGGTCGTCGGTGTCGAAGAAGGCAAGGAATGTTGCCTAACCTATGACAATATGACTTCTAAAATTAAGCGCGCGCATATCCCCGTCAGCAAAATTCAGCAATTGCTTTTATTTGAGAGAGCCCTGGGGGCCGACACCCTGGAGTTAACGCACATCGATTACAGTTTTAAGCAGTGTAAGCATGTGGTGCAATATGAAAAACCCAACATGGAGCAGGCCGTATTGCAAACGATTGCCCCGATTTTTTATGGATCGATGCCGAATCTGGGATTATACAGTGTGCCCGACGGACCGGTGGCCAATCCCGGTGATATGCTTCCGATGGGAAAAATTGATGAATCCAAAGCAGCCTTCGAAGAAATGGCCGAATTGGCGATCAAAGACATGGTCTATGTCGGCCGGGAACTCTATGAAAATGCGGGGGCCGATGGTATTAATTTCGACACCACCGCAGCGGCGGGCGATGCCGAATTCTACGCCGCCCTGAAAGCCGCCGAAATTTTGCACGACAAATATCCTGAGATGGGTATCGAAATGGGTATGTCCGGAGAATTCATACTGGGAATGCACAGTGAAATCGAATACAAGGGCAAGCGTCTGGCCGGACTTTATCCCCAGGACCAGGTCAAACTCGCCGAGCAGGCCGGCGTGACGATTTTCGGGCCGGCCATTAACATCAGCACCAATGAATCGCTCCCCTGGAACCTGGCACGATCGATTGTCTTTACCAAAGCCTGTTCGGAGGCCGCTGAAATACCAGTCCACGCCAATTTGGGTATGGGCGTCGGCGGGGTGCCGCTAACACTGACGCCGCCATTGGATGCACTCTCGCGGGCTTCCAAAGCCCATGTAGAACTATGCCGGCTGGATGGGTTGTAGGTTGGCGTCGGCGACCCGATCGGGATGCACGCTGCACATGCAGTTGTCTCGGGGATGGGCGGTATACGCACTGCCGGAGATCTGGTGGCGCGTTTGCAACTGAACCGGGGGATGCGAATCGAGGCAGCCAAAAAATATGTGGCCGAAAAATTGGGCGTTTCGGTGTTGGATCTCGGTGATACGATTGTGATGAGTGAAGTCAGAGAAGAATTGGATATCGGCCGGATCGCTGAAACGCCGGCAGTGGCCAAGGGAATTGACGCCAAATTCCGAATTGCGGAATTGTTGGATCTGGAAATCAACTGCGTCAACATGTTTATGGAAAGAGTGGGGATTCGCGACTATCAGGCATTCAGTTGAATGACACGTTTCAAACCAAAATTACTTCATCCCGATCAGAATTTTTAGGAAAGGATAACAAAATGAGCGAAAAAATATTCAAGGAAGCCATTGAGGCCATTTTAAAAGGAGATACCGACAAGGCCACCGGCGTTGCCA
>JASFIU010000256.1:0-6858 GCA_050122495.1 Desulfobacterales bacterium
AGCCTGATTGTCGGCAACCTTAACAAAGACGGCTTTCTGGATGGCTCAGTTGAAGAAATTGCGATGATGAGCGGAACGGCGCTCGAAGAAGTTGAATACATTCTCGCAAAAATGCAAACCTTTGATCCCGTCGGTGTATGTGCCCGGGATCTCAAAGAGTGCCTGCTGATTCAGGCCAAGCATTTCGGTTTTGAGGATACCATTATCACCGAGATCATCAGCAATCATCTGCATGATCTGGAAAAGAAAAACTACAAGGGCATCTGCAAGGCGTTAAAAACAAGTCTGGACGACGTGATCGTCGCGGTTAATATCATCAAGGGATTTGAACCCAAACCCGGCCGACAATTCAGCGAAGAAACCCCGCAATACATTAATCCGGACATCTATGTCTACAAATTGGACAATGACTTTGTGGTGATGCTCAACGATGATGGCATGCCCAAACTACGGGTCAACTCGTTTTATAAAAATACGATCAGCAAGGGCAAAAAAATCTCCGGAGAAGCCGAAGACTACATTCAGGATAAGATCCGATCGGCCGCCTGGCTGATTAAAAGCATCCATCAACGCCAAAAGACCATTTTTAAAGTGATGGAGAGCATTTTAGGATTCCAGAGGGAATTTTTCGAGAAAGGAATTGCCCATCTAAAACCCATGGTACTCAGGGATGTTGCCCAGGATATCGGGATGCATGAATCCACCATTAGCCGGGTGACCACCAACAAATACGCATACACGCCCCAGGGCATCTTTGAGTTGAAATATTTCTTTAATAGCTCAATCAGGCGGGCCCAGGGCGGCAATATTGCTTCCGCCAGTGTTCAGGAAAAAATTAGACAGATCATTCTTAATGAAAATCCGAAAAAACCATACAGTGACGATAAAATTTCACTGCTTCTAAAAGAAGAACATCAAATTCACATTGCACGCCGAACGGTTGCGAAATATCGTGAAATGTTAAAGGTGTTACCATCAAATAAACGCAAGCAAATCTAGGGGGGCTTTCAGCATGCAGACATCTGTAACTTTTAAAAATCTTGATCCTACCGATACATTAAAATCCTATGTTCGCGATAAACTCGATCGATTTGATCGTTACCTTGATAACCCTGCCGAGGCCAATGTGGTCTTGTTGGTTGAGAAATTCCGCCATATAGCTGAAATTAATATTAACGGAGATCGTCTGACAATCAATGGTAAAGAAGAAACCAATGATATGTATTCGGCCATTGACATGGTTCTGGACAAACTTGAGAAACAAATAAAAAAGAACAAGCAGAAAATCAGGGAACGCCGGCCCGGTGTCAGTGCCAAGGATATCGCCCTGATGGAAGACGATATCAACTTACCGGACGAGGAGCCTGTAAGAGAAGTTAAAATAAAAAATATTGAGTACAAGCCCATGGATGTCGAAGAAGCGGTTTTACAGATGGACCTGTTAAGTAATAACTTTATGGTGTTCACCAATGCTCGCTCGGATCAGGTCAATGTTCTGTATCGCCGCAAAGACGGCCATTATGGATTGATTCAGCCCAACGGTTAAATCAATTGCGGGTAGTGAGTTTTAATTGCCGTAATTATTAAAAGGTGATATAGCTTGCTACCCGATTTTAATTTTGTGAGTTTAACATGAAGATTCTTGATGTTCTGCAAAAAGAAGCGATTTTAGACGACCTAAAAGCGCAAAATAAAAAAGGTATTCTTGAAGAACTGGTCGCTCCGTTGGCCCAATCCACCGGTAAGGACCATAGAGACCTGGTTGGGGTCTTAATGGATCGGGAACGGCTCGGTAGTACCGGTATCGGAGGGGGTATCGGGATCCCCCATGGCAAAATAAAGGATCTCGAATCGCTGGTGCTCGGCTTTGGCCTCAGCCGCAAGGGAGTCGACTTTGAGGCGATTGACAGCAAGCCGACACATATCTTTTTTCTTTTGATAACGCCCGAGAATTCAACCGGTCTTCACTTGAAACTATTGGCCCGGATTTCCAGAATTCTTAAAAATGACCCGTTCAAAGAGCGCCTGCAGAACGCCACCGACCGCGAAGAAATATTTGAAATTATCAAAGAGGAGGATGAAGAATTCTAATCCGAATCGCTCATTAAGCCCCTTAGTTTTCTAATGTGAAACATTTGACCATCATTATTATAACCGGACTTTCGGGCTCCGGAAAAAGCACCGCAATGGCAGCCTTTGAAGATTCTGGCTTTTATTGCGTTGATAATATGCCTGTCGCCCTCCTTCCGAAGTTTCTCGAATTGCCCATCGAAAGTGAGACAGAAATCACCGGTATTGCCTTTGTGATGGATTTGCGCGAAAGGGGATTTCTCGCCAAATATGACGAGATATTCGCCTTGCTGAAAAAGAAAGGCTACCAGTTTGAGATCCTTTTTCTGGAAGCCGAAGATGACGTTCTGGTACAGCGTTACAGCACCACAAGAAGACAACACCCGCTTTCACAGGGCAAGGGACTGCTGGAGGGTATCGAGGCAGAAAGGGAACAATTAAAGGATCTCCGGACAGCGGCCGACAAAATCATCGACACCTCGACGTATAATGTACACGAACTCAAAGCCAATATTCTTGAATTTGCCCGCCGAAGCAGAAAAATGGTACCCATGCGGATCCAGGTTGTCTCTTTCGGCTTTAAATTCGGCGTGCCCCGCGATGCCGATCTGATTATAGATGTCCGCTTCCTGATCAATCCGTATTTCGTCCCGGAATTGAAACCGCTGGACGGGAAAAATCGCAAAATTAGAGATTTCGTCTTAGACCATGCCGAAACCCGGGTGTTCCTTAAAAAGTATTTGGATCTGCTTGACTATTTGATTCCGATGTATGAAAAAGAAGGCAAGGCCTATTTGACCATTGCCGTCGGTTGCACGGGCGGTCGGCATCGGTCGGTGACCATCGCGCACACCATTTTTGACCACATCCGAAAAACAACCGAGCAGGTCGAAATTATTCATCGCGATATTGATCAAGCATAAAAGCTTAGCACAATCTCAGAAAATTAAGCTAACTAAGGTTGAAAGCGGAAATAATTCATTATATTTAGTGCTCACGCAAAGCCGCTAAGCCGCAAAGAATAAGAATCTAAATAATAAAAACCCTTGGCGTCTTTGGGTGAGGCCAAAAGCGCTGGTTCATTTTAGGCAATTTAGGCACTTTTTTTAAAAGGTGATTTATGATCGGTATTGTTATTGTTACCCATAGCCAATTGGGCGATGCCTTAATAGAGGCCGCCGAATTTATTATCGGCAGCCGTCCCGAAGCGCTGGTCTCGGTTTCCATTGATCTGAGTGAGAGCGCCGAGGTGCTGCGTCGAAAAATTGCTGACGGTATTAAAGAGGTCAAATCAAAAGATGGTGTACTCATCTTAACGGATATGTTTGGGGGCACACCCTCCAACTTAAGCTACTCCTTTCTAGAAGAAGGAAAAATTGAGGTGATCTCCGGGGTAAACCTTCCGATTTTGATCCAGGCGGCGAACACCAGAGCAAAGCTGGATCTCCCTAAATTGGCAGTCAAACTGGAAGCCTTTGGCAAAAAAAGTATCTCATTGGCAAGTGGCTTATTAAAAGGAAATAAACGAGGCTAATTGGCGGCACGCAAATTTACTGGAAGCGATATCAAATTTGGGAGTCCCGCTGATAGCGGGATTGAAATAGGAAAAATGTCGGATTTTATTTTTTACGGGCTAACGGGCTAACGGGCTCAACCTTTTTAAAATAGCTTCTAGTTAGTAGCTTATCGAAACGATGAATCGCTAGCGGAAAAACTTAAAGGAGACAATATGACGGTTAAGCTTGGTATTAATGGTTTCGGAAGGATCGGGCGCCTGGTTTTTCGGGCGGCCCTGAAGAATCCTGATGTTGAAGTCGTTGCCATCAACGATCTTATGAACGCAGCCACAATGGCGCATCTGCTTAAATATGATTCCGTACACGGACAATTGGACGCAGATGTCAAGGCGCAAGATGACCGGCTGGAAGTAGACGGCCAATCCATAGTCATCCGGTCTATTCGAGAGCCTGAAAATTTAGGATGGGGCGAACTCGGCGCAGATATTGCGATGGAGTGCACCGGGCTGTTCCGTGATCGCGAAAGTGCATCCAAACACCTGGCCGCCGGAGCGCGAAAAGTCATCATTTCTGCGCCGGCCGGCGATCCCGACATAACCATTGTCATGGGAGTCAACTCGAGTCAGTATGATCCGCGCCAGCATCATATTATTTCCAATGCCTCATGCACGACCAATTGTCTGGCACCCGTAGCCAAAGTACTTTTGGAAAATTTCGGGTTAAAATACGGATTGATGACCACCATCCATGCCTATACCGGGGATCAACGACTGCTGGATTATCCGCACAAGGATTTGCGCCGCGCCAGAGCAGCGGCCCTGTCCATGGTCCCCACCACCACCGGTGCGGCCAAGGCCGTGGCGCTGGTACTACCGGAATTGTCGGGTAAGCTCAACGGACTTGCCATCCGGGTTCCAACCCCCAATGTTTCGATCGTCGATTTTGTGGCGACCATAGAGAAAAACGGCGTTACCATTTCGGATGTGAACTCGGCTTTGAAAAAAGCTTCTGAAGACTCCCTGTCCGGTATTCTGGGATATAGCGAAGGGCCGCTGGTATCCATCGATTTTAATGGGTCTCAATTTTCCTCGATCGTGGATGCCCCGACGACCCATGTGATCGATACTATGGTAAAAGTACTTGCCTGGTACGATAACGAGGCCGGTTATTCAAACCGCATGGTAGATCTGGCCATCATGATTGGAGCCGAACTATAGACTCCAGGTCTCAGGTTCCATAGATAAAAAGGCTGTCGCACCGGTAAATCTATAAGCTGCTGACTACTGGTTAAACGGTTAAATAGTTGATTCGTCAAATAGTTAAAAATGGATCAAATCCTTTGACGAATTGACCATTCAACTAATAGACCATTTAACGAAGCCCTATTAGGCGAGAGGACGATAGATATGGAAAACCGCACGCCGCTGATTGCCGGGAATTGGAAAATGTATAAAACACCGCCGGAGGCAGCTGAAACTGCGCAGCAGCTGGTTGAACGCGTGGGTGAGGTCAGCGGTGTCGATATCATGATCGCCCCGACCTTTACGGCCCTTGAATCGGTATCCCGGGTAATTAAAGACAGCCCGGTGGCCCTGGGCGCCCAAAATCTTTACTGGGAGGATGAAGGTGCCTATACGGGCGAAATATCTGCCCCCATGCTCAAATCCCTGGGCTGCCAGTACTGTATCATCGGCCATTCCGAGCGCCGCCAGTATTTCGGCGAAACCAATGAAACCGTCAACAAAAAAATCCACGCGGCGATTCAAGCCGGCCTGGAACCGGTTTTTTGTGTGGGTGAGACCGAACAGGAACGCGAAGCAGAGCAAACGTTAATCGTACTTGACAAACAGGTTAAGGAGGGGTTAGAAAGGCTGGCTCCGGATCAGTTGGACACGCTGATTATTGCCTATGAGCCGGTATGGGCCATTGGAACCGGCAAAACCGCCACAGATGATCAGGCCCAGGAGGTCCATCGGTTTATCCGATCTCTGGTTGAGAAAAGTTTTGGAAATGCGCTTTCCAAATCCATCAGAATATTGTATGGTGGCAGTGTTAAACCGGATAATATAGCGAATTTAATGGCAATGCAGGACATTGACGGTGCCCTGGTCGGCGGTGCGAGCTTGAGCGCCGAATCGTTTAGTCAGATTGTTAAATTTAAAAAATAATAAAAAAGCTGTCTTAAAATTAGCAGATCAGCTTTTTGGGTTGGCCGGTTTGCCAGTTGAGCCAGTTGCGCCCGTTGATATCGGAAAAGGTCTTGTTTTATTCAACCGGCAAACGGGGTAACGGGCAACGGGCTCAACCCATAGATTTAAGGTTAAAAAATTATGTCTCTTGTATTAATCGTTATTCATATTGTCGTGTGTGTCGCCCTGATCATGATTGTATTGCTCCAGACCGGCAAAGGGGCTGATATGGGTGCGGCATTTGGTGGGGGCGGCAGTCAAACCCTGTTTGGCAGCACCGGCGCCTCAACATTTCTAAGTAAAGCGACCACCGTAGCTGCAATTGTTTTTATGCTCACGTCCTTAGCGCTTGCATATTTGTCCAGTCGTGGAGCCCCGGATTCGATCATGGATACAACCACGGCTCCGATTGAACAGCCGGCATCACCCGCACCGGGTGATACCACCGCCCCACAAACAACGACTCCGGAGGCCCCGGCGAAAACAGAATAAACCGTGTCTAATCGGACACGCTATTTAAACGATATGCCGAAGTGGTGGAACTTGGTAGACACGCTATCTTGAGGGGGTAGTGGGCTACGCCCGTGCCGGTTCAAGTCCGGCCTTCGGCACCATTTTTATTTTATAATTTAAAGGGGTTGCCTTATCGGCAGCCCTTTTTTTGTGTGACAAATGTGTGACAAAATAAATGCATATAACTGCAATGATCAAAATTCGTGATCTTTTATTTATCAAATTAAGATACAATTTAATCTGACAAAACGATTAGTCGTTCAGTTGTGGTGCGTTTACAGTATATTGAATTTTTTAGAACCAAAGTTTTTTCAGATTTGCATAACAAATCCCCAATAAATGAGAATTGGTGATGGAGGCACGCATGTCACAATTTTGGGAAAGTCAAAATTTATTACATTAGCTGATGAAATTCACAATAAGAAGGTGTTTTTGAAATGTCTAAAAAATCGCTGATCTGGGGACATAATTTGCGCACCTCAGTTTTTTAGGTTAAGTGATATTTGCAGGATCGGCAAGCACTTTAAACCTTTGGAATCTTAAAAACAAGCAACCGTTCGGATTCTTTA
>JASFIU010000257.1:0-6854 GCA_050122495.1 Desulfobacterales bacterium
GTCACGCAGAGCCTGATTCAGCATCGATCTTATTGTATTAAGGTGCATCCTCCCGCGAATTGAAATACTCACGTACTGCGTGTACGCTCCGTTTTCAATTCGCGTGACGCCTTACCCTGAACCCTTAGCCACTATTTTTGAGATAGGTTCTACTATTTAGCAAGTTTTGTATATAAACCGATTATGTTTTTGTTTTCTCCAATTTCCGAAAATTGAACCACATATCGAAAAGGCCGATTCCAATAACAGCGATCAATGCCAATTGTTGCAGGGCAATTAGACTGTATAATAGAATTTTAAAAATTCGCGGAACCTTTTTTTTCTCAAAGAAAAACGACACGATGCCCATGCCCTGGAAAAAGTAAATCGTCATCGCGATTAAGAGTATGTTTATGCCCAGCAATTTCGCAGCACTGGCAGGAAACAGCATCAATAATCCACAACCAATTACGGCCCAAACCAGGAAGTCAGGGGCCTGCCACCGGTTCAATTTTTCATAATCCGGGTGAAGCCGATACTTGCCCTTTAGCAGAGCCTTGGACACCAGGATATTGATCCAGATAACCAGCAGTGTCGACGCGATTGTCAAAGCCGGAATAATTCTTACCAGCACGTACTGGATTTTGTCCAATGAGCCCTGAATCAGGCGCAGATTTTCGTCTGACATTCCCAGGCTTTGATACAATGCCAGGCTTAGTTCCAGATTTTGGGCTACATATTGAGATAGAATGGCGTACAGCTTCTGACCGGATACACTGCTAAATATAAACAGGCCGGCAATCGCGCCCATTAAAACCGCCCCGCAGGCATAGAGCACGGTTTTATCAATCGGAAAGCGAAACTCCATCAGTTCCCCTAAAATAAAGCCGACCAGCAGGAGCCCCGCAAAAAACACCGCATCAATCGTAAAGCCGCCCAGTACGACAACCATGATAATGAATCCCAAGATCGGGATAATAACACCGGTTGTCCTGCCAAGCTTGATGCGATAGTAAAGCGTCGGCAAGGGGATAAACAGGCTGCAGAAAAATCCAAATAAAGGGATCAAAATGGAAGCAGCAAATATCAGGCTGGTGGTCAAAACGCCATTTACAATATCTTTTAGCATTTCCCCAACATATCCCAAGTGGTTGAGGATTATCTTTCCCCTGGCGATGATGATTTCAATTTAACTCAACGGATCCGACGTATGGCAGCAAAGCAATCGTACGCGCGCGTTTGATTGCGTGGGTTAATTCACGCTGATGCTTCGCGCAACTGCCTGATATTCGTCTGGGAATAATTTTTCCGCGTTCGGTAAGAAAATATTTTAATGATTTTGGATCCTTGTAATTAATGACCATACTCGTATCAGCGCAAAACCGGCAGACTTTGCGTCGATGGTAAATTCGTTTTTTCCGTTTCGGTTTTCTATGTGCATGATGGGCATTGGTCGCCATTTTATTTTATCTCCTCCTCGGTTTCAATTGGGGTTGTATCGGCCTCAGGCTCTTTCGGTTCGGGAGGCTGTTCCTCGGAAAGTTGTTCCTGATGTTCAGATGTTGCTACTTCAGGGGATTCGGCTTGATCTTCAGCGGCCTTTTTTTCAGAGGGTTCAACTTGATCTTCAGTTGCCTCTTTTTCGGAGGGCTCCGCTTGATCTTCAGGCGGCTCTATTTCGGCTGGGGCCGTCTGTTCTGCAGCTGCCTCTGTTTCGGCAGGCTTGGGCGGTTCTTCCGGCACCTCGGCTTTGCTTTCGGCGGCGGCAACTTCTTCCTTGATTTTTTCAATATCCGCGCTTTTATCAAGCAAGACCGTCATATATTTTAAAGCACGATCATCAATTCGAAAAAAACGCTCGATTTCATCGACCACTGCCGCGGTGCCGCAAAAGTCGAATCGAACGTAATGGCCGCGTTCCTTCTTTTTAATTTCATAGGCGAGTTTTCTGTTGCCCCAATCATCTACAAACGCCAAATAACCACTCTGTTGAGCAATCACATCTTTAACTCTTTCCAAGACCGGTTCTCGTTTCTCTGCAGACAGATCTGGATCGATAATGACAATGGTTTCGTAACGTCGCATAATGCCTCCTTTTGGCTGATAAAGCCCTGTTTTAATACAGAGCAAGGAAATATGATACCCATAATTGGTTTCAAACTAAAATCGCTCTTTTTAGCATCAACAAAATCATACTGTCAAGATGAAATCCTGTCTAATTGGGTCATTTGACCCAAACCCATTGAAAATTCTATGGATTTAGATTTTTTTCTTGCTTTTTTACCCATTTGCTACTAAGGGCATATTTACCGCGAAATATTTACGGAGGAAGCGGATGCCATGATAGACGAGGCAACCTTACAGCATTTTATACTGGGTATGATGATGGCGCTGACATATCCAACTTTTCGGCGCTTTAAATATCCATACCTGGGTCTGATCCTAATACATCCGTTTATTATCGAGGGGGTTCAGTTTTTCATTCCCAATCGAACCCCGGACACAATGGATGCCTTTGTGGGTCTGGTGGGGACCCTTTTGGGATTTTGTTTAGTTTGAAATAAGCTTTCCGATATGATTTTTTGAAAGCGTTTTTTGCTTTGATGAACCGCGAACGGGTCGAACCTTTAGGCGGTTACTGAAGAATCAAAATTTAGGGGATTTGGCAACGATAAGCCAGATCCCCTTTTTATTGCGGCGGTTCCGAATTTCAAAAAAAGGGAATAAAAATATAGTTATCGAAGCATGTAATGATAAAAATCTGTTTCGGGGAACGTTGCAGGAAAGGGGCGGTTTTTAGGAGATCGATATCTTACCGAGAGTATAAGTCTCCTAATGTTTAACTCAAAACGGCCCATTTGATGCGTAATAGGCCACAAAGAATATGAGGAAAGTCAAAGCTGTGATTACGAATTTAATCATATTAAATAATTATATCGTCAAATTCTGTAAACTCTTTTCGGGCTTGTTGAATTTTGCGCGATTGAATTATTGCCTTTTTTTATTTTTATGCGCGGTAATACAAAGCCCAGTACAAACATGATCCCGAATCCGATTAAACATAAGCCGATGAATGTCAAATCACTCAAAGCAGCACCTCTTGAGGGTTTGTTCTTCCGTTGAAACAACTTCTAGACAAAATGATAGCATAAAAAACCCAGGAACTAAAGGCCTCTAAAAAGAAAAAATCCCCATGCAGGTGAATACTTGCTTCCGGGGATTTTTAGACTGATCAATCGCGATATGTGCTGGTGGGCCGTGAAGGAATCGAACCTTCAACCTACTGATTAAGAGTCAAATTTTAGCGATTTTGTAAGTGTCGGTAATTACGCAAGTTACCGATTTTATTAGAAGCGGGTGTCCAAACTATGGAATAAATAACCTCCAAAAAAATGGTCCATGTCAGTTATGTCAGTTGGAAATCCTCCTGATTAAGATTAGTAGAACTTTGAAAAGCCCCGATTACGGTCGGGGTTTTTTTATTGTCTTTTGATGATATCTGCAATATTGGTGAATTGCATCAATGTATCAGTAGTAGGCTGATATTTGGTTTTCTGGTTAGATATCACAACCCACCGGACCCTTTATTAAAATTGACTAATTCCCAATGATTGGTGTATAACCCTATCTAAACAATTTCTGATTCTCCTACTCCAACTGACCTGAAGCGGTTTTTAATTCAATAATCGAGTCAGATTTCTCATCAGATTTTGCGCCCCTTTGAATATTCTACATAATAAGTTTCTCTGTTTGGAACCTTTAAAAGGGGGTGCCACTATGGCGGAAAAAGGTTTTAAACGTAAACTCACAGCCATTCTCAGTGCTGATGCTGTAGAGTACAGCCGCCTTATGGGTGAGGACGAAGAAGCAACAGTCCGCACCTTAACAACCTACCGTGAAGTACTCACCACTCTAATCCAGCAACACAACGGCAAAGTATTGGATTCACCTGGTGATAATTTGCTGGCTGAATTTGCCAGTGTTGTCGATGCCGTGCAATGTGCCGTAGCGGTTCAAAAAGAGATCAAAGCCAGAAACGAAGAATTGCCAGAAGATCGCAGAATGCAATTCCGGATCGGGATCAACCTCGGTGATGTGATTCAGGAAGAAGACCGGATTTATGGCGATGGTGTTAATGTCGCTGCCAGGCTGGAAGGGTTAGCTAAACCAGGGGGTATCTGCATCTCTAAAACTGCCTTTGATCACATTGAAAGCAAGTTGCCTTATGGATACGATTTTATTGGGGAGCAGACGGTAAAGAACATTATCAAACCGGTCGGTGCCTATCGGCTTTTGATGGAGCCGAGGGTGACGGTTTCAGGGAAGCCCTTAGATAAAAAACGTTCAGCTATCAAGCGAATACCAATTCTTGTTGGGGCAGTTGTAGTGCTTGCATTTGCAATTGCTATTGGAATCTGGCAGTTTTACCTGAGCCGCCCAACCGTGGAGCCTACTTCTGTTGAAAAAATGGCCTATCCCCTTCCCGAAAAACCCTCGATTGCCGTTCTGCCATTTGTCAACATGAGTGGTGATCCGGAGCAGGAATATTTCTGCGATGGTATTGCCGATCAAATCATTAGCGCAATTGCGAAAATACCCTATATTACAGTCATTGCACGCACTTCAAGCTTTACCTATAAAGGCAAATCCGTCAACGCTCAACAAATCGCCGGTGATCTGGGGGTGCGCTACATACTTGAGGGTAGCCTTCAGCGGGATGATGAAAATGTGCGAATAAATACTCAACTGATCGATGCCAAAACCGGCCTGCATCTGTGGGCAGAAAACTATGACCGTAAACTTGATGACATATTTTCGGTGCAAGACGAAATCTGTAAAAATATTATGATTGCCCTTCAAGTTAAGCTGACCGTGGGAGAAGTGGCTCGCTTAGGGGCCGATACAGTGAGCTTCAAAGCTTATGAAATGTATCTTAAAGCTCTTGATCACCAACGGCGCAGAACCATGGAAAATTCTCTTGTTGCCCGACAGTTGGCCCAAGAAGCGATTGCCTTAGATCGTGAATACGCTGCTGCATATCTTACAATAGGGTGGACCTATCTGGATGAGGTCTGGTTTGGCATGACCAAAACGCCGTCAGAATCCATCGCCAAGGGGGAAGAAATGGCCCAGAAGGCCGCTTCAATTCGCGGTTTTGGAGAGGGAGAAAATGCCCTGTTAAGCAGCGTCCATCTATTGAAAAAGGATTTAGACAAAGCAATTTCCTATGCCGAGAGGGCCGTTGAGCAGAAGCCGAATTTTGCCTATGTTCACCATGTTCTGGGAATGGCTTTGAGAAGTAATGGGCAATATGAAGAGGCCATTTTAAGGTTTAAAAAGGCCCTTCAACTGAATCCGGTTAGGCCTCTCACTTATCTGAACAATCTCGCATGGACCTACCTTCATTCCAAACAGTACGACGAAGCGATTTCCACTTGGAAAGAAGTTTTGGAGCGTAATCCTGACTCTCTGTTCGCTTACATGGGTCTGACTGGTGCCTATTGGTTAGCTGGTATGGAGGATCAGGCACGGCAAGCGGTCCAGCAGGTACTCAGAATTAATCCCAAATTCTCAGTGGGTTATTGGGAAAAACGATCGTACGTTAAAGACGAAGCGTCAACAAAACAATTATTTGAAGCTTGGCGCCAAGCGGGTTTGAAATAATTTTAGTACAGATATAAAATTGAAACAGTAAATATCAAGAAGCTCTAAATGTTGCGGTATCTCCAACATATCGGCAAAATTGACCGACCTCCAGAAGTTGTGATATTTTTGCATATCTGTAAAATTGCGATATTTGTGTTTCTCTCAATATATCGGTATATTGTGATATTTGGGCCTCTGCGGGGTATTTGTTAATATTAATGCTTCTTTTGCCGCTCCCTGGAGGATATTGGACTATTTCTCTACCTAATCCCCTGGGGATATATCCAATAATTAATGTAAAAGCTTTAGCCTTCCTTAAATCTTTCCAAAATCTTTTAATTCCAAATAAAAGGCTATTTTCGGTCTCAAAAGCACTTCTATCAATTTAGGATTTTTTTCATATCTTTTTGAAAATAGCTAAATTCTAAAAAGATATTGCCGATAATAGAAACAAGGGATTTCGTAATGGTCGAACTCTGACATCTGATTGCATTTTGCTTTCTCCTATTTATTTTCTTCTGTTTTTTCACCATTACCAGATTTTTATATCCCATTTATAATTTATTCTGGATTCCCAAATAAGCTGAGAGATTTATAAATTAATGCTACATCTTTCCAATAAAATTTGAATATCAAATTCATAGGAGGGTTAAAAAATGTCAGAAATTAAAGAAAAAAGTGTTCCATTGGCAATTGGTTTAAACTTCTTACTCCCTGGTCTTGGATACATGTATATGGGAAAGGTAATTGTGGGAATAGCAGCTCTTTTTCTCATTATTGGGATTTACGCGGTATATTCTTTAAGCGGCCTTTTTTTAACCTGGATTGCGATGAATATTATTATGGCCATAGATATGCTTATCCTAGGAAACAAAAATAAAAAAATGGTTGAGGATAAGACTATGACGAAGTGTCCTCATTGTGCAGAGTTGGTAAAAAATGAGGCGAAAATTTGTAAACATTGTAAGAGTTCTTTGGAATTACAAACAGCTTAACTTTATCACATTATTGATTTTAAATAATACTTAAACGTAGTCTTAAACCTCAGAGTTTGAAGATTACAGTTATTACAGCCTGCTAAAGTTAATAATTGAAAAGCGCGGCCTTATAAAAGGATCCCGCGCTTTTCATTTCTATAAAGCCCTTACAATTTGCTGTCCCCTTCAATGATAGGCAAAGACACAGGGGAGCATGTACCTGCAAATTTGTGATACCTCCAGAGGCTGTCG
>JASFIU010000258.1:0-6851 GCA_050122495.1 Desulfobacterales bacterium
TGATCAGATGCTGGGGTTCACCGCACCCGGTGCCGATGAAAACGCGACTGCCATTTTTAATTTTGGATATCGCCTCGGGCGCCTTAATAACTTTAGCCGGACTAAGGTGCTTTAAATCCATTATAATACCTTGATGCCACCATTTGTATGCGTTTATTTTAAAATCTAACTATTTATCTATATATCTTAAACCTTTATTGAGTGAAAGTCGAGATCAGAGGTCCGAATTTGACCGGTTGGCCGGGTTTTCAATTTATTACGCTCAATTCGAATTGGAAATTCCGACAACAATGCGAATCTACCATAATTATTTGTCTTCCGATGAAAAAAGCCCTATAGTATATAGCAATCCTGCAATCTTATAAAATAGTCACAACAAATGAAATCTTCCGGAGATAAAAACGGCTTCCGCCCCTTTGAAGGCCTCAAGGTCCTTTTGGAAAAAAAATCTGTTGCGCTCAAAAAAAGCGCGCCCGCTGTCGACTCGAATCCAACACCTGACCGAGCAGATCCCCAAGAGGAACGAACGATTTTTGAAGCGGCCATGGCGGATGTCGTCAGATTGCCGCAAAACATCTGCGCCGAACCGAATACCTACACGTCATCGGCCCCCGTTGAGGCCAACACAACGGAATCTGAAATCCTGGGCCGCCTGGAAGAACTGGTTAGGACCGGCAAAGGGTTTGTCGTTGCGGATACCGATGAATATATCGAAGGGACCGGATATCAGGTCAGTCGCGCAGTCGCTGAAAAGCTTCATCGCGGAGAGTTCTCAATCCAGGGGCACATTGATTTGCATGGCCTCAGTGTTGAAAACGCCAGGGAAGTTTTTGAAAATTTTTTTAAAAAAAGCATTGCCGATGGCAAACGCATGGTTTTAGTCATTCACGGCCGCGGCCTCTCTTCAAAGGCCGAACCCATCCTAAAAACAAACGTGTATAAATGGCTTACGACCGGCCCCTGGCGCAAATGGGTCATGGCATTTGCAAGCGCACGTTTATGTGACGGCGGCGCTGGAGCCACTTATGTACTCCTGAGAAAACGCCCGGCCACCAAACGCTTGAAAAAAGGACCCAAATGAAAAATTAGCTTGACAATCCTAAAATTTACGATTAGCTTTCGCCGTTTCGAATTTATTCCGCTGACACCCCCATCGCGCATCGCAGCAGATGGGGGTTTTTAATCAAAGGAAGTTCATATGAAAAAAGATATCCGCAACGTGCGCAACATCGGTATCAGCGCGCATATTGACTCGGGAAAAACAACCCTGACCGAGCGCATTCTTTACTATACCCATCGCATCCACACCATGCATGATGTCAAGGGAAAAGACGGTGTCGGCGCCACCATGGATTCCATGGAACTTGAAAAGGAACGCGGGATCACCATTGCTTCGGCAGCCACCTATTGCGAGTGGCTCGACCACGAAATCAATATCATTGACACCCCGGGCCACGTAGACTTTACGATTGAAGTCGAACGCTCGCTGAGAGTCCTGGATGGGGCCATGCTGGTCCTTTGCGGTGTTGCCGGAGTCCAATCCCAATCCATAACCGTCGATCAACAAATGAAACGCTACAAAGTTCCCTGTATTGCGTTTATCAATAAATGTGACCGCAGCGGTGCCAACCCGGATCGGGTGGTTCGACAGCTAAAAGAAAAGCTGGGACACAATGCCGTCGCCATGCAGCTGCCCATCGGGCTGGAAGCAGACTTTGAAGGTGTGGTTGATCTCGTCTCCATGAAAGCGATCTATTTTGACGGCGATAAAGGTGAAAAAATCCGCCTGGAGGAAATACCGGCTGATTTATTGCAAACCGCCCTTGATCGTCGCGAAATTCTAATCGATCAGGCCTCCATGTTTTCAGATGAACTGACTGAAGCGATCCTGGAAGAAAAGGACGTCAGCGCTGAAATGATTAGCGCCGGCATTCGCCAGGGTGTCGTCTCGCGTCAGCTGACACCGGTCTTCATGGGCTCTGCATATAAAAACAAAGGGATCCAACCGCTTTTGGATGCGGTCACCCGGCTTCTTCCCTGCCCTCTTGACGTCGACAATCAGGCCCTGGACATGAGCAGAGAAGAACAGCCGGTTGTGCTCTCCAATGAAGTCGACAAGCCCCTGGTTGCCCTGGCGTTTAAACTGGAAGACGGGCCCTACGGTCAGTTAACTTACATCCGTGTCTACCAGGGGTCACTGGCCAAAGGCGATACGATCGTCAATGTCCGTACCGGGAAAAAAGTCAAGGTCGGCCGCCTCATCCGCATGCATGCGGATCAAATGGAAGATATCGATACGATTCCAGCCGGTTACATCGGTGCCTTGTTCGGTATTGACTGCGCCTCGGGAGACAGCTTTGTGGCCCCCGGCGTCAGCCTAACCATGACGTCCATGTATGTACCCGAACCGGTGATCTCTCTGGCCATTTTCCCCAAAGACCATAAATCAGAGGTTAATGTGTCAAAAGCCCTGGGGCGATTTACCAAAGAAGACCCCACATTTAAAGCCTATGTGAACGACGAAACCGGAGATACGATTATTTCGGGGATGGGTGAACTCCACCTGGAAGTCTATATTGAGCGCATGCGGCGCGAGTATCAGGCCGAAGTTGACACCAGCCCGCCGCGTGTTGCCTACCGCGAAACCATTACCCGCAAAGCAGAGTTCAACTATATTCATAAAAAACAAACCGGCGGTGCCGGTCAATTCGGCCGGGTTGCCGGCTATCTGGAGCCGGTCACCGATGAAGATTTTGTTTTTGAGAATAAAATCGTGGGCGGGGCGATTCCAACACAATTTATTGCGGCCTGTGAAAAGGGCTTCAAAAATTCGATGGAAAAAGGACCCAAAATGGAGTTTCCCGTCACCGGCATTCGCGTGGTCATCGATGACGGCGCATCTCATTCGGTGGATTCCTCTGAAATGGCGTTTCAGGCCGCAGCCCGCGGAGCGTTCCGGCAAGGTTACGCCAAAGCCAGACCGGTGATTCATGAACCGGTAATGAAAGTTGTTGTGGAAACACCGACTGAATTTCAGGGGGCGGTTATGGCGACCTTAAATCAACGCCGGGCATTGATTGTCGGTACCCAGGACGAGGGGCCCTTCATGGTCATCGAAGCCCAGGTCCCGCTATCTGAAATGTTTGGTTATTCCACGGATTTAAGATCGGTTACCAAGGGACAGGCGCAATTTACAATGGAATTTCTCACCTATAAACAGGTTCCGCAATCTATCGCCGAAGAACTGGTGAAAAAAGCATCGGCGGAAAAAAAGAATGTCGCCTAATGGCAGAAATAAAGAGCTTTAAAAAAATAAATTCTTCTGTTAACACTCGAAGGAAGTTTGAATTCGAGGGCAAAACGTTTGCTCCCAGGGAACCCGAACTTAATAAAAAGATACCCCGCATAACAGTAGATAATATCTGCTATATTAGAGAAAGGGATATGGGCATGCTAAAAAATGAGCTCGTATTGAGAAATCCGCTGCGACGGATGGGATATAAAAGCAATGATATCCTGAATACAGGCGAATTCGGAGCTGTAATGGCCCGGGCCGGTGTGGGCAAAACCGCTTTCTTGGTTCAACTGGCCTTAAACAGCATGCTGCGCGGAAAAAAAGTCCTTCATATCAGTCTTGCAGACCCCGTAAAAAAAGTAAGCCTTTGGTATCGTGAGGTTTTTAACCGGATTGCAACCCAATATGAAATCCATCAAAGCGCTCAGCTGTGGGAAACGCTTCTCCCCCATCGATTTATTATGACCTTTCGGGTGGAAGCCTTCAGTGTCCCGACACTTGATGAAAGACTTACTGACCTGATCGAGCAGGATATCTTTAGGCCGCATACCATGATCATCGACGGCCTCCCCTTCGACGATGCCAATCAGCAGGACCTGACGGGTTTAAAGAACCTTGCCGGTCGCCAGGGAATGCATGTGTGGTTTACGGTTCGGACCCACCGTCACGAGGCGCCCGATTCCAGCGGTATCCCCACCCAATTGATTCCGGTCGCGGATTTATTCGAAGTCGCCATTCAACTGGTTCCGGTTGGAAAACAAATTCAAATAAAGGCGCTTCAGGGTCCCGGATCCCAGAAAGATCAGGTTGACTTGATGCTGGACCCCGCCACCATGTTGATCCAGGATCAAGCCTGAAAAACGGTCAGAGACCACCCGAATCCTATCCGACTCCGCCTTTAATTAACGCCGTTTAAAATGACACCCTTATATCGTATCCGGATGCTGCGGTATCACCGCTGACACCCTTTCGCCGGTATTTCACAGCCGGATATCAATTCTACCGGGCCGGGAAAAAGCCTCTATCTGACACCCGGCCCTCATTTTTCCTCAAGCGATCTCCTTTTTGGCCGATACAAGTAACAGCCACGACATCACAAGTAACACAAAATGGGACGCGCCAATGAAAACATCAAACAGAGAACGCCAAAAAAAATGGAAGCAAAAACAGGTATCTAACGGTATGCGGACGGTGACGGTAATGCTGCCGGTTGAAATAAAAGAACTCATCGACCGAAAACGGAAGGAAAGCGGGGCGACCATTGCACAAATTATCGAAAGCGCTGTTGTCAATCTGCTGGCCTCTCCGGAAGCAGCAGCTCAAAGTCTCACGAAAACATTATCAAATCGGGTAGTTGAAAAATTGTCGCCTGAAAAACTGCAACAAATCCACGCCGACCTAAAGGCAATTGTTCAGCAGCTCGAAGGGCTTGCCGGATTAAAATCTGCTGTTAGCAGTAACAAAAAAACGGTTACAAATAACGTCTCCGCCGGGTCCGAGCCCGAAAATGCGCTGAACCCGGAAATTTACCGCCTGGTTCGGCTACTCAATAATATGGAAGTCAGTCCGGATGAAATTGCTTTTACCCTCAATAAACGGAAATTCAAGACACGATCGGGAAACGCAGAATGGAAGCTGGAAGATGTCCATGAAGTGCTGCAGGAAGTTCATCAAAAATACGGCCACATCAATCCGCTTTTTTCAATAACCGACAATCCTTCGGGTTAAAATCGTTTGAGCGTCAATTATACCGCGGTGCAAAAATCATTTTGCCGGCATATGTTGGGGCATTTGTCCTGTCCTGCGAAAATCATCAAGAATTCGCTTTTTGAGACATGGTAGAAATTCGCTTTAACCATTTATTGAGTGCCGATTTGAAAGGGATATCTGCAAACTATCGTATTTTTAACACCGGTTCAAACTGGGGGTCCGCATTCACAAAGCGCTTGAAAACTCCGACAACATCATCTAATATTAGGTTATGAAAGCAAGATCTACCATAAATATCGACCAGTTTCACGATATGCTCCGCCAAAAGCATATGCTGTGCCATGAACACAGCCCGCCTCTCAAGTAACCCAGCATCGATCTTTTTGACTTCTGCACCGTCAAAAGCACCAGATCACCGTTTTCGGTACGGGTTGTGCCATCTTTCCGTCAGCGACGCCTGTTTATGCGATGCCGTTTATTGACGGGAATGGTAAACGGCGCACTTGATTTCATCACCGATCAACACCATAATCGGGTTTTTTAAGGAGGATACTAAATATGGCTGTTATTACTATTTCAAGAGGATCATACAGCCGCGGTAAAGAGATCGCCGAAAAAGTTGCCGCCAAGCTAAACTACGAATGCATCTCCAGAGACCTGCTTCTGGAGGTTTCTAAGGAACACAATATTCCTGAACTAAAACTGGTGCGCGCCATTCACGACGCTCCCGGTATCCTGATGCGTCTGAAACACAAAGAGGAGAAATACATCGCCTTCATCAAATCCGCGCTCTTGAACCATTTGAAAGCGGATAACATCGTGTATCACGGCCTTGCAGGCCATTTTTTTGTGAAAGACGTCCCCCATGCGCTCAAAGTCAGGATACTGTCGGATATGGATGATCGGGTCCGGCTGGAAATGGAGCGCGAAGGCATCGATGCCGAGGAAGCCCGTCGCATTCTGGAAAAAGACGATGAAGAGCGGCGCAAATGGAGCCAGCGTCTTTACGGAATCGATACGGCCGATTCCAGTCTGTACGACCTGGTCTTCCACATCAGTCAACTGACGGTGGACGACACGGTTGATATAATCTGCAACTGCGCATCCAAGGAGCAGTTCAAAACAACACCTGAATCGCAACGCCTGATAGAAGATCTTGCCCTTTCCGCTGCCATTGAGAAAGCGCTGGTCGACGTATGGACGGACATCACCGTCTGTGTGGAAAAGCGTGTTGCCTATATCGAAACACAGGCGCCCACCCGTGTCGAGGAAAGATTGATTAAGGAGATCAGGGATGTGGTCCAAGCCTTCGAGGGCATCTCGGATGTCAGGATCAAATGCAATCGGGTTGTAGCGCTAAGCGAATAAGCGCCGCTGTGACCATGCGCAACTGAGGCATTATTCCGTAAATTTTGCAGCCGTCCATGACATCCTGGAAGCATCATATTCGCAGCAGGCCTTACAAAATGATATGGATATCATTCTGAAGCAGATGATCCTTGACAAATTTTCCGGCACTGACTTATATTGCGTCATCTAATCTTTATCAATGGCCCGAAATTTTCTAAAAAGCGGACGAAATGGACTGCAAGAGAATTATCACCGAGATAAAGCTGATCGCCGCATTCACCGGGATATTTACCATTTCCTTTTTAATTGGTTTCGGCCCGCCTTCAGGCACAGAGGCATGCCTGCCTAATCACAATCAGATTGAATTCTATGCCTGCGATGAAGAGGACATTAAAAGCGACAACCTGCAAAGCAGTTTTTTAATCAAATCTGTAAATAATAACAGCCTCTGTTTCATAAAATATGCCCTAACGTTAAAAGAATTATTTCATACTCG
>JASFIU010000259.1:0-6844 GCA_050122495.1 Desulfobacterales bacterium
CTGATGATTCCAGCGCCGTTTTAATATTCGTCGTAAATCCCTCACCGCTGCCATAGGTGCTTTCAGTTCGGATCAGAAATTCATTGTCCGCTTTTTCGCCAAACTGTTGCACGGATGATTTGCCCAGCCCGACGGACTGAAGCCCGGATTTAATATCATCTATGGGTACCGCTGAAGTGAACTTTATCTGGATGAGGGTGCCGCCGGCAAAATCAATCCCCAGCCGCGGGCCCCTGTGAACGATGAGCGAAGCAAAACTAATGAGGATAAAGGCAATCGATACATAAAAGGCGATATTTTTTATGCCGATAAAATTGATGTTGGTTTCAGCTTTTATAAACCGCATGGCGTATCCCTGTGGCATTCCCGCATTGAGCCTAACGCTCAATGCGGCGTTAATGGTTATATACTGAGTGTCTTTACTTTACTACCCATGAGTATGTAGTCAAAAATAAGCCGTGACATCACCAGGGCTGTAAACAAGCTGGCGATCACCCCCAGGCTTAGCGTTACCGCAAATCCCTTGATCGCTCCGGTTCCAAACTGAAACAGGACGACCGCAGCGATTAGCGTGGTGACATTGGCGTCCAGAATGGTTAATGAGGCACGATCATAGCCGGCGTCGATTGCTGCGCGCGGCGTACGCCCCAAGGTCAATTCCTCCCGAATGCGTTCAAAAATAATGACGTTCGCGTCGACCGCCATTCCAATGGTGAGGATAATTCCCGCAATTCCCGGCAGCGTCAGCGTTGCCTTAAAGCCGGCCAGCCCTCCGGCGATCAGGACGATATTCAAGATGAGGGCCACATCGGCGATTATACCGGCTCCCTTGTAGTAAATGATCATAAACAATATCACCAGGATTCCGCCAATGCACATGGAGATAAGACCTTTTTGGATGGAGTCGGCACCGAGAGACGGCCCGACCGTGCGCTCTTCGAGTATGTTGACCGGTGCCGGCAGTGCACCCGCGCGCAGTACAATGGCGAGATCTTTGGCTTCATCCAGCGTGAAGTTGCCGGTAATACGGGCCTGACCACCGGCGATTTTTTCCTGAATCACCGGTGCCGATGCCACGGTATCATCCAGTACGATCGCCAGGCGTTTGTTTACGTTCTCACCGGTGATGCGTTCGAAAACCCGTGCACCTTTTTTGTCAAAGTTAATGGACACAAAAGGTATATTGAACTGGTCAAAATCCACGCGGGCATTGGTCAAACTTGCTCCGGTTAATAGCGTGCGTCTTTTTAAAAGGATTGGTACCTTTGAGGTTTTTCCGCTTTCAGAGTCCACGTCAATGCGATAAAGAACTTCTCTTCCCGCCGGAACATTGCCTTGAACAGCGGCATTGACATCCTGGGTGTCATCCACCAGTTTGAACTCTAAAAGGGCTGTTCGACCGATCAAATCTTTGGCGCGATCGGTATCTTTAATCCCCGGTAGCTGGATTAACATTCGGTTTTCACCTTGGCGCCGGATATCGGGTTCGGCGACGCCAAACTGGTCGATGCGGTTGCGGATGGTTTCCAGCGCCTGATCGACCGCCAGCTTTTCAACCTGGTCGGATTCTTCTTCAACAAGCTCCATCGTCACAATTGTGACGCCATTATCCTGTTTTTGAGAGCGCTTGAGAAAATTGAAGTTTTCTTCCAAGAGGGTATTAAATTTTTCTAGGATTTCGGGATCACGAATCGTCGCAGCAATTTTGGTTCCGTCGATTCGATCCAGAGAGACTTTCCGAATCCGCTCTTCTTTAAGCTGATCAAGGACTTCCTGTGAGATGCGTTCAACCTGGCCCGCAACGGCTTTAGCGGTATCGACTTCCAGAACCAGGTGCATCCCGCCCTGAAGATCCAGCCCGAGGCTTATTTGGTTGTGGGGCCACAGTCCCGGCTTAAATGTCGGTAGAACATAAATAATTGCCGTTACAATCACTCCAAAAACTAAAATCAATTTCCATGAGAAGTTTTTCAATGGTGTTTTCCTCTTCTATCGCGCTATCGGATAGATGGTTAGCGTGGCAAACCTCTAATTTCAGCTCCCTATAGACAAATGGTTGAACGCTTAAACAGCCATTCCATCGAACCGTTTAACCAATCAACCATTATGCAAGCCATAAATTGAATTCGAATTGAATCCACTGTGGATTGTTTGGAGCTACTTTTTTTCCGGTGGGGGCTGAGAAGCCGGCTGGACCATACCCGCTACGCTGGTGCGGCCAACCTTTACCCGGACTTTGTCTGCTATTTCTAAGGTTAATGTTGATTCGTCTAATCCCGTTATACGACCATGCAATCCACCGCTGGTGATAATTCGGTCGCCCTTTTTCAGGTTAGATATCATATTACGTTGTTCTTTCTGTCTTTTTTGCTGGGGCCGGATCAGCAGGAAATAAAAGATGACGAACATCAAGATGATTGGGATAAATCCGCTAAATCCCGCGGCACCTTCTCCGCCGCCAGCTCCACCCATTGCATATGCGATATCAATCAAAATAGTACCTCCTTATGTTGGATACATGAAATTCAGGTTGGGTACACACCAAATATTTAAAATCTCAACACCTGAACACGTTTTCGGATAAAAATGGCGCTCATATACAGCAATATGTAGATAGTGTCAACATTGAACTTGCCAGCGCTTCTGATCGGGAGTCGTTAAGCGGTTATTTCACATGGGGTCGCACGGACCTTTGGCTCCACGATGGCACCCGCACCGATTGCGGTATTTGCATGGCGCTGTTTTTTATGGACGGGAACAACCCGGGCCACACACCCGCGATGGGGTCGATGGCCTTTCAGTCGCTATATTTAATCTTACTTTCGCCCGGCGTCATTGACTGGGCGCCTTCTATCTCGACGCTGAGGGCGCGGCGTTCCTCCAGTTCGGCAATTTCTTTGCGCTTTTTATTTAAAAGATAATCAGCCACATCGACCGGTACAATGCCCTTCACCGCAGTGACCCCCGGCTTGAGGGTTTCAAGACTGAGCTTTCTGAGAAATCCGACAGCCAGTGTTTCGGTGGAGGCCACCAATCCTTTACCCTGGCAATGCCGGCAGGGGTGATAGCTGCCGAATTCGATTGAAGGCCGGATCCGTTGACGGGACATTTCCAGTAAACCGAATCGTGAAATTTTACCCACTTTCGTTTTGGCTTTGTCTTCACCGACACAACTCCGCAAGCGGCGCTCAACTTTCGAACGATTTTTGGGCTCTTGCATGTCGATGAAATCGATGACGATCAAACCCCCCAGGTCTCTTAAGCGAAGCTGGCGGGCAGCCTCTTCGGCTGCTTCTAGATTGGTCAGGAAGGCGGTCTTTTCGATGGATTTTTCGTGGGTTGATTTGCCTGAATTTACATCAATCGATACCAGTGCTTCGGTTTGTTCAATAACGATGGATCCACCGGATTTTAAAGTGACCCGGCTTTCAAATATCGGCGCGATTTGGTTTTCGATCTCAAATTTGGTAAAAATCGGTTTGACGCCCTTATACAATTTAACGATTTTTTGATGTTTGCGGGAAATAATTTTGATAAATTTCCTTACCTCCTGGTAAACGGCCGGGTCATCGATGAGAATTTCGTTGACGTCCGGGGTAAAATAATCCCGGATGGATCGTAAAACGAGGTCTCTTTCCCGGTAAAGCATTGCCGGAGCCGGCTCCTTCATTACGCTTTGTTTAATCGTTTTCCACAGGCGCAGAAGGTATTTTAGATCGCGCGACAAAAGGGTTTTGGTGCTATTAATGCCGACGGTTCGAACGATCAGGCCGAATCCTTCCGGCGGCTTCAATTTATCGACCAGATCTTTCAAGCGATCGCGTTCCTGTTCATCTTCAATCTTGCGGGAGATTCCCAGTTTGTCGCTTCCCGGCATGAGAACAAGCAACCTGCCGGCCAATGAAATGTAGGTCGTCAGCATGGCGCCTTTGCGCATAAAGGGCTCTTTGGTGACCTGCACCATGACTTCCTGCCCGCGCTTAACGATCTTTTCGATGGAATGATCTCCACCTTCACTGTCCTGATAATAGTCGCTGTGAATTTCATGCCTTTGCAAAAACCCGTGTCGTTCGGCACCATAGTCTACAAAGACCGCCTGGAGGCTTGGCTCAATTCTTGAGATGACACCTTTATAGATATTGCCCTGGGTAATTTCGTGGGAGGCACTTTCAATATAAAATTCCTCTAGCTTGTTGGCTTTTACTTTGGCGACCCGGCATTCTTCCGGGTCGATCGCGTTTATAAGAATCTTTATGCTCATGAAGTTTTAATCCTGAGATCTACGGATCGGCTCAATGTGTAATGGATCTGTTCCTCACCAAAGCCGATTTTAACAAATTTCCAATTGATAGCATCTCGAAATTTCCATAACAAGTCAATCGATTTCTGGTTGAAAATCTTCCGGGGCTGAAGTTGAGGCCAGGCCAGACTCATTTTGCGTCGGCCGATAATGCCCGATCAGGGGGAGTTGACTGACCGTCTTGCTATTGTTATCATTTTGTGGCATGAAAAAATATGCAGAAATTTTTCCCTGAGGTTCGGCGATGAGCTTCGGGGAAGTTTTATTTAGTGAACTTGAACTAAGGCAGGTAGCAGTGATGGACGTGAAATACGATCCGAAAAAAATTGAGCCCAAATGGCAGAAGAACTGGGAGTCAACCCAACTGTTCAAGGTGAAGGAAGATCGGACCAAGGAAAAATATTATCTCTTGGAAATGTTTCCGTATCCTTCCGGCAATATTCATATGGGGCATGTCCGCAACTATACCATTGGTGACGTTGTCGCCCGCTACAAGCGCATGTGCGGATTTAATGTGTTGCATCCCATGGGCTGGGATGCCTTCGGTATGCCGGCAGAAAACGCTGCCATTGCCAATAATACCCATCCGGCCAAATGGACCTACGCGAATATTGATGCGATGCGTTCCCAGTTGAAACGGTTGGGTTTTTCCTACGATTGGGATCGGGAATTTGCCACCTGCACGCCGGAATACTATCGATGGGAACAATGGCTTTTTCTCCAAATGTACGCCAAAGAAATGGCCTATCGAAAGGAATCGTTTGTCAACTGGTGTGAAGCCTGCCAGACGGTTTTGGCGAATGAGCAGGTCGAAGCCGGTCTATGCTGGCGCTGTGGCCAGCAGGTTCGTCAAAAAAAACTGTGGCAATGGTTTTTCCGGATTACCGATTATTCGGATGACCTGCTTGCCCATTCAGACAAGCTGCCCGGTTGGCCGGAAAAAGTTACCACGATGCAGAAAAACTGGATCGGGAAAAGCTTTGGGGCCGAAATTCGTTTTCCGGTCGAAAAACGGGATGAAGTTATTGCGGTATTTACCACCCGCCATGACACGGTTTTCGGTGCAACATTTATGTGCCTGGCACCGGAGCATCCCTTGACGCTGAAACTGTCTTTGGGCACGCCGCAGGAAAAACCCGTCGCAGAATTTGTTGAGCGCATGTCGATGCAAGACCGGTCGGACAGGGCTGTGGAAGAATTTGAAAAGGAGGGGGTTTTTCTGGGTGTCCATTGCATCAACCCCCTAAGCGGCATGCGCATTCCGGTTTATACGGCCAACTTCGCCCTCATGGAATATGGAACCGGGGCCGTTATGGCGGTTCCGGCCCATGACCAGCGCGATTTTGATTTTGCCAAAAAATATGGTCTGGACATCATCGTCGTTGTAAAGCCTGAGGGCGCAGATCTGGAGTCTGAAGGTCTCGCAGAGGCCTATATCGGTCCGGGCATCATGGTTAATTCCGGTGATTTCAACGGAATGGATAATAAAAATGCGATGGAGGCCATCGCCACCTTTTTGGAGAAAAATAATCTGGGGAAAACGGCGGTTAGTTTTCGGTTACGGGATTGGGGTATTTCACGGCAACGATACTGGGGAGCACCGATCCCCATAATCCATTGTCAGAATTGCGGCGTGGTACCGGTACCGGAAAAAGACCTTCCCGTCGTTCTGCCGGAAGAAGCCGAAATGCTTGCCGGCGGTAATTCGCCTCTGCCGCAGCTGGATTCATTTGTAAAAACAGCCTGCCCGCAATGCGGCCATTCGGATGCCCGCCGCGAAACCGATACCATGGACACTTTTGTGGAATCATCCTGGTATTTTGATCGATACTGCAGCCCGGACTTCCATACCGGTATGTTTGACCCGGAGGCGGTAGATTACTGGATGCCGGTTGATCAGTACATTGGCGGCGTTGAGCATGCCATTCTACATCTGCTGTATTCAAGGTATTATACCCGGGTCTTGAACGACCAGGGTTTGGTCAAATTCAAAGAACCGTTCACGCGCTTGTTGACCCAGGGGATGGTGTGCAAAGAAACCGTTTCTTGCCCTAAACACGGCTACCTGTTGCCTGAAGATGTCAAAATCACCGATGGTGCGCGTTTCTGCAAATATTGCGATCATCCGGTAAGCCTGGGCCGGGTTGAAAAGATGTCCAAGTCAAAAAAGAATGTCATCGATCCCAATATTCTCCTGGAAAAATATGGTGCCGACACGACCCGGTTTTTTTGCCTCTTTGCAGCACCGCCCGAACGGGATCTTGAATGGAGCGAGCAGGGTGTTGAAGGCGGCCATCGGTTTTTAAACAGAGTGTGGCGGCTGGCAGCAGAATGGATGGATCGGGTAACAGGTGTCGCTGCATTTGACGGCAGCCCCGCTGTTTTGGAGGGTGCCATTCGCGAGCTCTATAAAAAAACACATCAAACCATAATGAAGGTGACGCGCGATATCGAAGATCGCTACCATTTCAATACGGCCATAAGCGCCATAATGGAGCTTTTTAATATGATGTCCGATATCAGGCCGGTCAAAAACGATGCGGA
>JASFIU010000260.1:0-6840 GCA_050122495.1 Desulfobacterales bacterium
TTGTTAACCTTCACGAATAAACAAATGGGAACCATGACGCAGTGGTTTTCCATAAAGTTGAGTTATCCAATTAAAATAGTGAATAAGTCGGATATGATGGGTGAGGTAATAACAGAACTGCAGAATATCAAAAACACACGTATCCGGGACGATTTTTTCATCGTTCCATCTGATTACCGGGAAATGCCAAGCCCGCAGATACCTCCCATGCCGGCTAAAAGTCAGTGATCCAGTGAGGATTAAATTTCTTGTCACACAAAGCCCTCGGAGATCATAGAGAGATTAAACGTAACTGCGTCCTATACGTGAATCAAAGGAGGCTTCGAATGGACTGCCGATTATCAAGGAGACAGATGTTGCGGTTTTTAACCTTTGTCCTGCCGGCTGCTCTTTTGGGTTATAAAACCATCGATTATTTTGATGAGGAACTCGTCTGCGCCCATGTCTACAGGCTTTCACAAAACCTGCCGGAGCCGCTTTCAGAAAATATGGGAACGTCGGCAAAGCGCAGGGAAGGCAGCTCCTACTTTCAAATTGGCCTGCCGGAATTGATCCTCTGCCGGACTGAAATGAGGCTCCTGGATATTTTTGCGTATTTTTGGCCGATTACGCGCCCTGAAATTCAGCGCTTCCAGAATTCATCCCGGGTTTTATTCAGCCAGCATATCATTGCGCCTGCCGACAATTTCGCCGGACTTAAAACGGCCTTAAATCATGCCAGCGAAAGGCAGAAAACTCAAAAAGCGTCTCTGGCCGTAATTTTGACCCTGAACGCCTACACCCGAAATGCCTGCCACCGCCTGGTTAATATCTGTCGCGAAAAAGGGGTCGCTGAAATGGTCATTTTCAAAGATCCTTCCAAACCACCCTATCTGTGCAGTTATCCCTCCCGGCAAAAAGGCTTTAAAAAAAAGCCGCCGATTGGATAACCTTTAGCCCCAAACCGACACGCTTGTGTGAGTCTGTGTGTGGCCTGCCGCGGCGTAGTTTTAACGAAGACGGGCCTGTCCGGCGTAGCCCAATAGGGCGAAGACGGAAGCTCGCCAGAGCGCCTGTCCTCCGAAGCATTCCAATGCGAAGGATGGAAAGACGGGCCTGCCGCGGCTTGCTCGCCAGAGCGAAGACGGGTCTGCGGATAGTTTTGAGCTTTGAGCCTTCAGCCTTGAGCCCCACCGCTACGCATGGGTTTGCCTATTCACCGGTTTTTTTGTATAATTTTAGATTATAACCATTGACCCGATTCCTCCTGCCCTGAAGCGAATAAATCTGAATAAAAATTTAAATTTTAAGGACATCCCTTTATACGTATATCTACGGTTAAAATATCTTAAAACAGGGTAATAATGAAGAGACCAACATGGGCGACGATAGTTGGTGTTTTGGGAATAATTTTTTCTTGTCTTGGAATTTTAGGCGCCGGACAAGAAATTATAATGCCAAAGGTATTTAAGTTTCAAAAGGAGATGCTTTCAGATTTCGAAGAAATTATTGAAGAGGAAATTGAAAAGGAAAGAATAAATCAACTGGATCAGGAAGGTGGAAATAGGAGCGGTGCTGAAATTCCATTGGGAATGTTTAAATCATTTACAAAGATGTTTGATTTTCCTGACTGGTTCGGCACCTGGTCAATCATCTCCGGTATATTAAAATTACTTGTCTCTGCTTTTTTTCTCCTAGCCTCTATTCGTTTGCTTCAAATGAAAAGATCCTCAATCAACTTGTTTTACTGGGCGGCGGGTTCGAGCATCGCGTTGGGTGTTCTAAAAGGGATTGTTGCCGTATCAGCTGTATCCTTTATGGCGATTGCAATGATGTTTGGCGGCGTTTTTGGGATAATTATTGATATCGTGCTGATTATCGTTGTTGCAACGGGAAACAAAGAGGCCTTTTATCGTCAGACCCCACCGCCTTTAACAAAAAGATATATAAATTCTACCTAACAAAATAAGTACCCACCCCTGCAGCACCCCAACCTCCTGCCCTTGAGCCTTCAGCTTTGAGCCGGCGCCCTCGACGCTATACCTGCGAAGAGTTATTTATATATTAATGGATTTTCCTCTTTTCTACAGGGCGGTTGATGCTGGAATTAGAAACTTTACAATATTATTTAAAAACCGGGACACCATTATTTTTCAGCAGTTCAATCGCATCATTTAGCTGTGCCACCGAACAGTCGTCAACCTGGTAGACCTTTTGCCCACCATCCACAAACATCAAAGTGAAATGCCCTTTATCATTATAATGAGCTCTGCGTATATAGTCGTCATTGAGCCAGGGCTTGAGCGCCTGCATAAAATCTATGAAAGTACATGTATTCATTTCCTAATTCCCTCCAGTCAGTTCATATTGGCAATTCGTGAATACTGATAAAATAAGCGCAAAACGGAAAATTTAAAGCTTTTTTTTTTACCTTTAGCGCAGCATCCATCCCACCGGGGCAGCCAATTTTATTTAACCTATTTATTAATCTGCGTAACGTGCGCATAAATTTTGGTTATTTTTTTGTTTGTGTGGGCCTGCCGCGGCATCTTGCCTCGGCGAAGTCATGACGAAGACGGAAGCTAAAAGCGACGCCGGGTCTGTGTATGCCTGCCGAGGCGACTTGTCCGGCGAAGTTTTAACGAAGACGGAAGCTCGCCAGAGCGCCTGTCCTCCGAAGCATTTCAATGCGAAGGATGGAAAGACGGGCCTGTCCTGCATAGCTTGAGCGAAGCAGGATCTGTGGCTGATTAAATCCCGCAATCCGATGATTTGATGAATTCATAAAACGGCGATCACCAGAAAATAAGCTCGCAATAAATTGATGTTGACATTAAGGGAGGTAATGCTAAAAAAGCGGATATTTTTAAACGATTTTTAAATTCGGCAGAGGAAAACAGGTTTTGAATTGTGAGTTAAAGCAAGTTTGACTTAGAAGGAGGATGTTATGGCCACCAAACCCATTTCTGTTAAATTTCAACCCAAAAAAGGATCTGAGATTGCATATTTTGCAGAACAAGATCAAATTAAACTCAAAAAACTCAGAGAAGCGGCAGCTAAAGAAGCCACCAAAAAATATACCAAAGAACATAGGTATCATTGTTTTAGGTGCGGGACCCATAGCTTGGCTGAAATCGACGAGGGAAATGTTAAAGTTGACATATGTGTAAATAAAAACTGCGGTGCGATTCATTTGGATCCAGGAGAGCTTGAAGAAATTATTAAAGATCGAAAAGCTCTAAAAACAGCAAAAAAAGCTTTTTTATCTGTATTTAAGAAGTAGTGATTTGTAAGCAGCTTGTTATCTCTAACAGATCGCATTGGTAATGCAGGTTTCTAATCCTTTTTAAAACATGACGTATCTCCGCCAATTTGGTATTCATCAGATCTGAAAATTGTGATGTATTCGATTTAGACCACAACTTTGAAGGGTGAATCCGCGCCTAAGGATTCGCCCTTTAAATTTTCATAACATCGCATCTTTCAGACCGTTGATTTTAGAATAAAACAGTTCCTTTCTAAATTGATTTTATTCTAATCAATCATCCCCACCGTGATTTTTTTATAATCTGCGTAAATCTGCGTAATCTGCGGATAGTTTTGATCCTTGGCTTATATCTGTTTTTATGTCAAAATACCCGGGACTCTCATCGCAAAACCTGGCACCAGACCGACGTGTTTATGACAAGAATGATACTCAAAAATCTTGCACTCGCGTTCGCCGTAGCGGCAATCCTTTCCTGCGGGCAGAATGAGCCCTTAGCCAATTATGAGCCCAAATCCCCTCAGGAACAAGCGCTCAAAAGCGTTTTGTTGGATTTTCAGGATGGCGTGAACACACAGGATTCTGATAAAATTGGAAATCTCATCCATGAAAACGCTGCGATAATGACGGGCCGGGAGCGAAAAATCCTCTCCAGGGCGGAATATATGAAAATCCTTCCGCAAAGACTTAAAGAATATCCACCGATCGCATTGGGAAAACCCAAAATTTCCGTTTCCGGCGACAAAGCGGAAGTGAAAATTTATATGACCCGCGGGAACTATAATGGCCTTATTGTTTACAACATGAAGCTGGACGATAATAACTGGTACATTCAAAGCTGGAAGTATTGAAATTATAGATCGGAAACTGCCTTGCCTACTTTCATCACGCATTCTGTAATCGCCGCTTCCTCCGCGTACGGCTTTAATTCTCGAAAAGAAACCTTGAAATTCTGGCTTTTAAGCATCGCCTGTTCCTCAGTGCCGGATGTCGACGTTATCGGTTACCGCTGGTTGTACATACCGTACTATGATTTTTTTGGTCATAGAGGCTTTTTTCACTCGCCATTTTTCGCAGCCCTGCTGAGTATATTAATTGTTTGTATGTTTTACCGTAAAGAAGGGATTTTTTCGAAGCAGTGGTGGAAATATTTTCTTTATTTTTTTATCCTAACAGCCAGCCATGGGATATTAGATGCCATGACCAACGGCGGTAACGGTATTGCACTGCTGTCACCGATTAACAACAACAGGTACTTTCTCCCATGGACCCCGATCGAGGTCTCTCCACTCACCATTAGAAGATTTTTAAGCCCACGGGGTATGACGGTCTTAATAAATGAACTGATATGGATTTGGGTACCTTGCTTGCTAATCGTTATTTTCATAAAAATAAAACGACACAAAACATAAACCCTGCATGCCGCGGCGACCTGTCCGGCGAAGTTTTAACGAAGACGAGCCTGTCCTGCGTAGCCCGATAGGGCGAAGACGGAGGCTCACCAGAGCGAAGAAGGATCAGTGGCTAATTTTATTTTAACTTCTTTTTTTAATCTGTGTAATCTGCGTAATCTGCGGAGAAATTAAAGGAAGAAAGAAATGAATGAAATGGAAGTTTTTACGCCAGTATTTACCGAAGGTACATGAGACCCTATGATCGTAATAATTCCCGTGATTGGAATTATAGTGGCGGTATTAATAGGCAAATTCGGCGGAAGGTTTATCAAATTTTTTACAAAAACCACGAAAAAAATGAGACCGGCTCATTTTCAAAGTTGAAATCGAACCGCATAAAATCATAGACGCCCCCTCTTTTTCTGGCTTTGAGCCCTGATCCTTTCTAATCTGCGTAAATCTGCGTAACGTGCCGCGGCGTAGCTCGCCAGAGCGAAGACGGGTCTGCGGATAAATTTTATTGCTTTTATTGTTTGTGTGAGCCTGTGGCTAAATGAAATTCCGCAATCCACAATCCGCAATCCGAAATCGAATAACCCGTCCCTCTTTTTGACACGGCGCCTGATCGTGCGCTTCTAATAAAGCCCTCTGCCTATTTGCCCAGAATGGATTTGCCCGCCACCAGTCGCATAATCTGGTTGGTTCCAGTGTAAATCTGGGTCAGTTTGGCGTCGCGCATCATGCGCTCCACCGGGTAATCCCTCATGTAACCATATCCCCCCATCACCTGGACGGCATCACAGGTGACCTTCATGGCCGTATCCGATGCAACAAATTTGGCCATGGCTGTATGGGTTGCCGCTTTACGAAGTTCATCGCTGTCAAACAATGCGGCCGATCGGAGTGTCATCAGCCGGGCTCCTTCAACAGCCGCGGTCATGTCGGCAATCATAAATTGAATAGGGGATAACGCAGATATGGGCCTTCCGAACTGAACGCGATTTTGTGCGTAAGGGACGACTTCTTCCAGGGCACCCTGGGAAATGCCGACAGCCTGGGAAGCACAGAAGAGCCGACTGCTTTCAAGCACCTGCATCAGATTGGCAAATCCCTCTCCTTCTTCGCCGATGCGGTTTTCGGCAGGCACCTCGAGGTTTTTGAAAAAGAGTTGAGAGTTGATCGATCCTTTCATCCCCATCTTATTTTCGTTTCTACCATACGAAAGACCGGGAAAGCTCTTTTCCACGACAAATGCACTGATGCCCTTTGCCCTTTTGTCCGGATCGGTGTAAGCGTAAAGCACAAAAAAGTCGGCCACTGAGCCGTTGGTGATAAAACATTTCTGCCCGTTGATGATATACTTATCCCCTTTATGAACCGCCACTGTTTCCATGCCGAGCAGGTCCGATCCGGCATTTGGTTCCGTAGCGGCCAGAGCAGTGAGAACCATTGAATCGTCTTTCAATCGTGAAAGGTACTTCTTTTTTAAAGCGGGGCTTCCGCCACTAAGAATGGGCAACATGCCGTCAGCCTGGGCGATCAAAAGCAAAGCCGAAGAGGCACAAGCCTTTGCCACTTCACTGAGGATATGGGAAAACATCAGATAAGAGAGGCCGACACCGCCATATTCCTCGGGAAGCAGCGGATTGAGCAAATCGTTTTGCGCAAAGGCTTTGTGAGCGTGATCCGGGAAACCGCCTTTTTCATCCAATTCGGCCGCAAACGGCGCTATCTCACCGGCCACTAATTTTCGAACTTCGTCGACAATCATTTTCTGTTCTTTGTTTAATTCAAAATTCATTTTTCCGAACTCCCTCCGTCCAGATACGCTGGCGGATGCTCCAGCGCATGGTCTTTGCCTAATCTCACATTCTGCGGATAAAATTATTTCTTTGATTATGCCTTTCAAATTAAAAAAACGAAAGCTTTCATTCACCGTTATTCAGCTTAGTTGCCTCGGCCGGAATTTGCAATAGATCATAAACAGAATCGTGCAAAAAGGAGTAAGGGGGGAGAATTGAAATAGAATCCTCTTTTTGCAGAACAAAGGGTGTCAAACATTGAATTGGGAATTGAGGCTCGATTAATAAATATTATTCACTATTCCAGGTCTGGGCCCAAATAAAGAAACGCAAAAACGCAACTACGTCCCTTAATTTTCCAGCCCCTCGACTTTGAGCTTTGAGCCTTATCTATATGCGC
>JASFIU010000261.1:0-6809 GCA_050122495.1 Desulfobacterales bacterium
CAAGACCGCGCCCCTCGACCCTGCGATTGGAATTCGATTGCAAAAAAAAGTCGGCGATCATGTTAAAAAAGGCGAACCGCTGGCTGTTTTTTACTCAGACGGTGACGAACACAAAATTGATCCGGCCCAGGCCAAATTTTTAGGTGCCTATACCATCGGGGACCGACAGGTTGAGTCGCCTAAGCTTTTCTATGCCAGGATCTCGGCAGATAAGGTCGAAGAATTCAGCTGATTATGAAGAACCGCCAAAAACAATTCGAGGCAAAACTGAAAGAATTTCCAAAACCCGTCCGGGATATCCTGCAAACCATCCCTCAGCAAGCCGGCCGGCTTTTTTCTTCACAGTGCACTGAGCTGATGAAGTATCTGGAGATCGATCCGCAGGAACTCATGATCCACCTGCTCCCGCTGGCAAAAATATACGCGATGGTGCCGGTTTCCCGGTTTCAAGTCGGCGCCGTGGCCATGGTTGGAAAACAGGGCGCAAAGGATCATGCGGATCCATTTGATCTTTTCCTGGGGGCCAATATGGAATTTAAGCATCAGGCGCTGAATCAGACAATTCATGCTGAACAGTCGGCAACCCTGAATGCCTGGCATCAAGGCGCCCGGTATCTTGAAGCAGTTGCCACTTCTGAAGCACCCTGCGGACACTGCCGGCAATTTCTATATGAATTTGAGAATAACGCCAAAATAAGGGTAATCACCCCGGACAGGCAAAAGCACACGTATCGCCAGACGCCGCTTTCAGATCTTTTGCCTGAAGCATTTGGTCCGCTGGATCTGGGTAACCGAACCGGCTTGATGTCGCCGGCAACCAAGGATCACAAACTCCAGTTAAGCACCACCATTCAAGACCAAGTTGTTGACGAAGCCCTGTCAGCGGCAGAAAAATCATATGCCCCCTATACCCAGAATTTTGCAGGCTGCGCGCTCAAGACCCAAACCGGAGAAATATATGGAGGCCGGTATGTTGAATCCGCAGCCTATAATCCGAGCATGCCACCGCTGCAATCAGCTATTTTATGTATGAATATGGCCTCCTTAGAGCATCGGCAATCCATTCAGCGCGTGGTCTTGGTGGAAAAGCCCAGCCAAGTGAGCCTGCGTAAAGCTACCGAACTGCTTCTGGCGCTATGGGCTCCCGGAATTAAGCTGGAATACTACAAAGTTAAGTAAACTCGAAATCGAATAAAACACAATCGGGCAATGTTTTAAAACTCGTTAGAAACATTCGAAATTCGAAGCACGAAATACGAAACAAATTCGAAATCCAAATTTTCCAATGACCAAAACGATAGCTGGATGCGATTTTATTGAAATTCGGATCCTGTTTGGGTCATTTTAATTTTGGTAATTGGTGTTTGTTTCGGATTTCGGATTTCGGATTTCGATATTCGTTATTCCACGGTTCTCTGTTTTCTGACTTCTGACTACTGTCTTCTGTTAACCAACCTAGAAGGAGGAATGATGACAAATACCACAATCACTGCTGCGGAAATGGCCCAATATATCGATCACACCCTGCTGAAGCCGGATGCCACCCTTGATGCCGTCGGCAAGCTGGGTGCCGAGGCCATCTCTTACGGATTTAAGGCCGTCTGTGTCAATTCCGGGCATGTCGCCTATATTGCCGGCAAGCTTCAGGGTGCTGCTGTGGCTGTCTGCACGGTGGTCGGATTTCCGCTGGGTGCCATGCAGACGCGGGCGAAAGCGTTTGAAGCCGGAAATGCGGTTGCCGAAGGTGCGGCCGAACTGGATATGGTCCTCAACATCGGCGCTCTAAAAAGCGGTGATTTTAAAACCGTTGAGGCCGATATTCAGGCTGTGCGGAAAGCCGCTGAAAGTCCGATTGTGCTGAAGGTGATCATCGAAACCGGCTTGCTCACAGCCGAAGAAAAAATTAAGGCCTGTGAAATCACCAAAGATGCGGGCGCGGATTTTGTCAAAACCAGCACGGGCTTTTCAGGCGGCGGCGCCACCGTGGAAGATGTTGCTTTAATGCGTGAGGTTGTCGGTCCAAAAATGGGCGTCAAAGCCAGCGGCGGGATCAAGGACTGGTCTACGGCTGTGGCGATGATCAAAGCGGGCGCAGACCGGATCGGCACGAGTTCAGGGATCGTGATTGTCGAAAATGCTGCGGATGGGGAAAAATCATAGCAGCTAAAATGGCAAAGCGGTGAAACTGCGTCGCCGGGCAGCACGGGGGTATTGGAGGGATACCGAGCAAGGTGATAAAAAAAGTCGGATCTATCGGCCTGGGGCAAATGGGCAAATGGATGGCGTCGAATCTGATTAAATATGGCTCCGCTTTGCAGTATTTGCGTATTGGCAGCCTTGGGACGACACAATGCTTTGAAATTGAATTTCAAGATGGCTTTGCGCAACGGTTCACAATTACAGGAAATATTTGAAGCGATCTTTCAGGTCGCGGCATACGCCGGGTTCGCGGCCGCTTGGGATGCACTGGAAAAGCTGGCTGAAGTTTTGAATGAAGATGCTGAATAACCCATAAAAATCTTCTCAATTTTACAATCCGATGTCGAATAAACCTGAATTGAGTTCTTAACTCAATTCGGGTTTATTCTTTGACGCGGGTATGCCGATAGCAGCCGGGGGGCTTCATTTTATTGAAAGTTTCACCGGTTCGCGCCCTGGAGCAGAGATGCCGCGGCGCTCGAGCAGTGATCCGTCTTTCTGATAAAGATCGACCAGCGCGGTCAGATAATTTGCTAGAGCCTGCACCTCGTTGATGCGGCTCACCAAAAGATCCCGTTGCGCCTGCGCCTGCAGAAAACTGGTCGATTTTCCCACCCGGAATTTTTCAGTTTCGATCCGAAGTTTTTCCTCATTGAATATGCGCGTCATCGTGGAGGCACCGATTTGCTTCTTGGCACGCGTAACTTCAATGTAAGCGGTGCGAACGTCGACTTCCACAAGCTGCGAAAGATTCTGCAGGGCTTTTTCGGCCTGCTCTTGGCTCAGCAGGGCCCTCTCGTGGCCGGCTTTTGCATCTCGATTGCGGAAGGGATATTGAAATCGAATCCCCGCAAGGGCGTCATAATTATCGCCGGTGATATCACTGAAGGATTCTCCGAATGAGTCGGCATATCCACTTTTGCCTAATGTGATGAAAAGATTCATCAGGGGCAATAGCCCGTTTTTGGTTCTAACCAACTCCAGATCGTCCCGGAGTATGCCCAGCCGGGCCTCGTTCAATTCCGGGCGCATGCGCATAGACACGGCTACGTACTGCTCAACCTCATCCAGTTTGATTTCGGGCAAAGTGGGTTGATGGATTAAATCAACTTTGCGCTGCCAGAGACTGTTGCCGGGGGGATTGAGCAGCCGCAACAGCTGTAAGCGGATGGATTCCATGCTGCTGCGTGCATTGATCAGCCCTTGCTCCTGGGCCGCGACCTCGGCCCGGACAGCAGCCAATTCGGCCTCGGCCAGGCGGCCGACGCTGATCAGCTCCTCTGTTTCATTGAGCTGTTGACGGGCCAACTTAAGTGATTCCTCAAAAATTTCAATCTGACGCCGCGCAAGCGCGTAATCCCAGTACGCCCGCTCAACCTGTGCTACCAGGAACTCGGTAAAACCGCGCAGCTCATATTCCGACAGACGCGAATCCAGGCGGGCCTGCTTTAACCTGACCAGATTCACCTGCGTTCCCAATCCTCTCAGAAGTGCCTGGGTAAAGGTGATGCCGAAGCGTGTCGTATAAAATTTGTCCTGATTCAGAGAGGAGTCCGTCATCAGGCTGCTGCCCTCAACGGCAACCGTTGTGCCGGTCGGAAAGAATTGCTCCAGAGAGATGACACCCTCAAGGTTATCGATGGTTTCATCCTCGGTATCGACGCCGATTCTTGCCAGACGCTGCGTGTCGGTTCGACCCCCGGAAATCTCCGCGTTTATTTCCGGATCAAAAACGGCCCGTTCCTGATCTTCAAAGGTTTTCTGAATCGAAGGATCCAATCGTTCCACCACAAGTGCCCGGTTATTCTCAAGGGTCAGCAAAATAGCCTCTGAAATGGTGATCTTCAGCGGACCGGACGAAACCTCGGGGGGAGTCTCCAGCTCAGATGGCTTCTTGGATTCTAATCGCATGGATATGGCCGTATCCGCCGGTACAGCCGGCCCCCCAGCCGTACGATCAATCTGTTGCTCAAGCATGTTGCAGGATGCCGAAGCAAACCATAAGCCGCTGATAAAAAAAATGCCCAACCGGCGATATAAAAAATTGGCCGATATCATGACAGCTCCTCGCGAACTTCATCCCCGGGCCAATGGCGATCGGCTTTGTCCAACTTCTCCGGGCCGTGCGCCGCAGGCGATGGCTTTTTTAGGGATCGGCGGTCAATGAGCGCATACACCGTGGGAATTACCACCAGGGTTATCAGATTTGAACTGATCAGCCCGCCGATAATCGCACGCGCCATCGGTGCTTGGGCATCTCCGCCCTCTCCGATTCCCAGTGCCAGTGGAGTCATGGCTAAAATGGTGGTCGTGGCGGTCATCAGTATCGGCCTGAGGCGCCTCCGCCCGGCTTCTTCAATCGCCGCACGCAGCGGCATGGCATCGCGCCGCCGCAGCAGATTAATGTGGTCCACCAGTAAGATGGCGTTGTTGACGGCAATTCCGCCCAGCATGATGCATCCGATAAACGACTGAATATTGAATGTCGTATCCGTCAAAAAAAGCATCAAAATCACACCGATGCCGGCTAAGGGTACAGAGAACATCACGACCAACGGATAGCGCAGCGATTCATACAGGGATGCCATGACCATATAGACCAGGACCAGCGCCAGGACGAAACTCATCAGTAACTCCCGGAAAGCCTTCTGCTGCTCTTCATAATCACCACCGAATAAAATGCTGAAATCCTTGGGAACGGGAATATTGCGCAAGCCTTTTTGGATGTCCGTAATAATCGAGCCCATGTCGCGACCACTGATGTTGGCCGATACATAAACCACCCGTTCCTGGCCTTTGCGTTGAATCAGAACCGGTCCCCGGCGGGGTCTGACCTCCACCACGTTACGCAGTACCACCGGTTCACTGTCCGTGTTGGTCAGGGAAAGATCCAGGATTTCCTGCAGGTCCTTTTTGTCTGCATCCGCAAGCTTTACCCGTATCATGTATTCATACCCGCCGTCTCTAAAAAAGCCGGCCGATGTTCCGGAAAGTGCGGTCTGGAGCATTTTAGCGATTTTGGATACCGTCAGTTTCATATCCGCAGCCTTTTGCCGATCCACAAGGATCAGTTCTTCAGGGGTTCCCGTCTCCCGGCTTATCTTGACATCGGTAATCCCCTCGACACTCTCCACCACTTCCCGGATGCGCCGGGCCAGCGCATCGGATACTTCCAGGTCATAGCCGCGAACTTCGACTTCCACTTTATCCCCTTCCGTCGTTCCGATCCGCAGCAGAAAAAGCCCCTGTCCGGCCCGCGTGCGAACCAGGACGCCGGGAAGAAATCTCAGTTTTCGACGAAGATCAGCCGCAATCTGTTCGCTGGACCGTTTACGCTGTGTGACCGGTTGCAATGCGATACGCATCGCGCCGGCATTGGATCCGCGTGCCCGCCAGGTCGATCCTCCGATCCACGACACCGTATTCTTGATCTCTGGCACCGCCTGCTTGACGACGGCCTCGATTTTCTTGAAGGTGTCATCCACCATATCCAACTTGGTCCCCATCGCCATTTCGGCATTGACCCGCACCTCGCTTTCATCTGTGGTCGGCATCATCTCTACGCCCACCAGGGGGATGAGCAGCAGGCTGCCGGCCAGAATCAGACCGGCTGCGCCTAAAATGATAATGGGGTGATTCAGCGCAAAACCGAGCAGATTCCCGTATCTTTGCTCTACGCGGGGAAAGAACCGACCGGCGGCTCGCAGGAATCTGCGGCTACGGGCCCCGCCGCCTTGCGTTTCAGAAACAATCGGCCGGCGAATCCTTGAGGTCAGCATGGGGACCAGGGTCAGCGCCACCGCGAGCGAGCATGCCAGGGAGAAACTGACGACATAGGATAGCTGCTTAAACATGACGCCCGCCATGCCACGCACAAAGATCAACGGCAAAAACACCACCAGGGTGGTGATGGTGCTGGCGATGACCGCTGCGATAACCTCCTTGCTGCCGTTGACAGCGGCTGTTTCAGGCTCCTGGCCGCCTTCTCTATGCCGAAAAATGTTTTCCAGAACCACGATGGCGTTGTCAACCAGCATTCCCACCCCGAGCGCCAGTCCGCCAAGGGTCATCAGATTCAATGTAAAACCGCCGAAATACATCAGGGCAAAGGTAGCGACGATAGAAATCGGTATGGTGGTGGTGATAATGGCGGTGTTGGGTATATTGCGCAGAAACAGCAAAAGCACCAGGACTGCCAGCGCGCCGCCGTAAAGAATCGTAGTTCCGACATTGGTAATGGAGCGTTTAATATAATCGGAAGTATCAATAATGGGCGTGATCTGAATGTGGGGAATGTCGGCGTTGATGCGCTCAATTTCCTCCAGGACCCCGGTGGCAACCTCAACGGTGTTTTTACCCGATTGTTTGTTGACGGACAATCGGATACCGGGCTGTCCGTTTACCCGAACAATTCGGGTAACTTTTTGCCAGGCATCATCAACCGTAGCGATCTCTTTCAACTGAATGGGAGCCTTCTGCCGAATGGCAACCACCGTGTTGCCCAATTGATTCAGATTTGTGTAGATCCCGGGAGTTCGAATGGTAACATCCATCAACCCCTGCTCGATGGTTCCGGCCGGCAAATTGATGTTTTCGTCTTTAATGCGGTT
>JASFIU010000262.1:0-6755 GCA_050122495.1 Desulfobacterales bacterium
CTACATTAATATTATCAGATGGCATGGTCGGATGGATGTATTCATTACGCCGAAAAATATCTTAAGGCGATTCATCGCTGACATCCCGCTGAATCGCGAGATAGTGGGTAATTTTATCATCATCATCGCGAATCGGCACAATTTTCCACTCCATCATAAATTCGGATCCGTCTTTTCTGTAATTGATCGCCTGGCCGTGGAACAGCTTTCCTTCTGAAATATCTTTATTTAAGCGCTCTATTACCGCCTGATCGGTATTCGGTCCCTGCAGGATCGCTGGTGACTGGCCGATGACTTCATGGGGTCCGTAACCGGTGAGTTCACTGAACGCCGGGTTGCTGTAGACGATTGGATAACCGGGCTCGGCTTTGGTAATCAGCACCGAATTGAAAGATTCTACCATGGATGCTTCGAGCAGCCGTTTCATGATGTATTTGAAGTTTTCGTCATGCTCAAAGATTTCAAATATATCTCTTTTTATTTCCATTTTGTCCGACTTTCCTTGTTTTTATAGTTCATTTAAATTTGTCTGAATAGATTCATAGTAATCATTGATGATGCGACATCAAGCAAGTTTAGGACCGATGAAAAAGAAGCTTTAATAGAGCAACGATGGAAACTTGAAGGGACAATCGCCACTCTGACGCTTGGATTTATAATTGATTTACCTCATAGAGCTCCCCAAATAGCTGCGGTATTCGATTTTTATGGCCCATTATCAAGCTCTGAGAAATCGTTTGATTCCGAAGTAAATTACAGCTATTTAGATGCTATCTGAAATGATAATAGAAAAAATGTATCGTTATCCTGACCTTGCAGTCAACTTCGATAGCGGGATTGATATGTTCTATGTCTACTCCCCTTGATAAAAAATCATCGGTAGATGAAATCAAAACACGATTTGATAATGATGTTGAACGGTTCTCAAATCTCGATACCGGTCAGACAGCAACCATTGATGCGCCATTGGCTATGGAGTTAATCGCCCTGGCGGCTTCTAAATCGACCCCAAACATCCGCAACCTGCTGGACATCGGCTGCGGCGCCGGCAACAATACGATTAAGCTTTCCCAGTATATCTCACCCTTTGACTGCGATCTTGTTGACTTGAGTTTGCCCATGCTGGAAAAAGCGCGTGAACGCATTGCTTTAGTCAACTCCGGCAAAATTAGAATTTTTCAAGGCGATTTTCGTGAAGTCAAGCTGGATCGCAAGTATGATGTCATTATAGCCGCGGCCGTTTTACACCATTTGCGTGATGATCAGGACTGGGAATCCACATTTAGCAAAATCTATCATTTAACCGCCCCCGGTGGAAGCGTATGGATTACAGATCTTGTATCGCATGAAATCGAAGCCATCCATTCATTGATGTGGCAACGGTATGGCGAATACCTTTGTTCTGTAGACGGAAAAGATTATAGAGACAGGGTCTTTGAATATATCGATAAGGAAGACTCTCCCAGACCGGTCACCTACCAGTTGAACCTGCTGAAAAAAGTTGGATTTCACCGCATTGAGCTGTTGCACAAAAATTCTTGTTTTGCTGCTTTTGGCGCCATCAAAGCCGGTTAGTCTCACAACTGCACCCCTACCTAAGTAACGATTTATTGGCAGTATTATTCCTATAGATAGCCCTAAAGATTATCAGACCTTCCAAACTTCACCATCAAGCGGGAAATCTGAAGCCGGACCGGTTGCAAAATATTGAAGATTTGTGTATTTATCGAGTGAGCTAGGACATCCCAAACGCGATCATTTTGAAGATCATCTTATTACGTATCAGTTAATTTGGGTTATTGGTTTCTGACAAAATGCCTTAATGGCATGCTGATATTCCCGCACCATCTGGCATGAGGCGCACATTTATTTCTCAAGCGAGGTAGATTTCATTTCTCATCAGGTTCCTGCAGATTTTATTTACAATTAACCCTTTAAGATCATGGTGGATTCAACATGAGGATCACCAGACGCGATTTCATCAAAAACACCCTGATATTGGGCGGTTCCCTGATCTTTTCTCCCAGCCCCGCTTACGCCCTGGTTCAAAAGGAAAAACCATGGGAGCCTGCTTATGGCAAATTAGAAAAAGAAGGTAAATTGGCTGAGAGAGTCGAGCAGGCCTATGCCATCTTTGAAGAATGCCGGCTTTGCCCGCGGGAATGCGGTGTGAACCGGCGGGATGGGGAAGAGGGATTCTGCCAGGCGCCTTTGAAGGTTATGGTTAACGTGGCCCAGCCTCATTTCGGCGAAGAGATATCGTTGGTTGGTGAGCATGGATCCGGTACGATTTTTTTCTCCAATTGTAATCTGCGTTGTGTTTTCTGTCAGAACTGGCCGATTTCCATAAAGGGGGAAGGAAAAGAGATTGAAGATGAAGAGCTGGCACAACTGATGCTGTTTCTTCAGGAAATCGGCTGCCACAACATCAACCTGGTCACCCCGACCCATGTGATGCCCAATATCCTCAGAGCCACCCGAATTGCATTAAAAAAGGGCCTTGGCATTCCGCTGGTGTATAATACCAGCGGTTATGAGCGGGTGGAGATTATCAAGCTGTTGGACGGCATCGTGGATATTTACCTGCCGGACATTAAATACATGGATGGGGACATGGCGGCCCGATATTCCTCTGATGCTTCCGATTACCCCGAAATGGCAACATCGGCTGTTTTTGAAATGAACCGGCAGGTCGGCGTTCATCAGGCAGATCACCGCGGAATTGCCCTTCAAGGCGTGATGATTCGACACCTGGTTATGCCGAATCGAATCGCCGGGACCAAAAAATTCGTTAAGTGGGTGGCCGAGAATCTTCCGCAGCACACCTATGTTAACGTTATGCCGCAGTACCACGTGGATTACAAGGCCTTTGAGTATCCTGAAATTGCACGGGGAATTACCGTCCAGGAATTCTTAGAAGCAATGGATTGGGCTGAAAAATACGGATTGACACAATTGGATCCCAGATCCGTCAGGATTAGGGAGATATACTCTAAATCCGGCTAGAAGTGGTTTCAGAACCCCATCTAGTGTCCGATGGCTGCGTTGCAAACCGACTCAAAATGCTCACATACTACCGTGTATGCTGCGCTATTGACTCGGTTTGCGCCTTGCTCTCGAACACAATCTGAGGCTCTGAAACCACTTCAAAGCAGAATTAACCAAACGGATAAATTGTAATAGATGTTTTGATTCCTATGAAAGATCGCCTAACCCGCCGCAATTTTCTTGGCTTCTGTGGACGTGGCGTTGCTGTCTGTGCCACCTCCGCTCTGCTTCCTTTTTCTATCTCATCGCCCTCTGTTGAGGCTGCAGCGATAGAGAAAGGTTTTATGGGGCGCAAACTTTCCCCCTATTTTGAGCCCATGGAAGATCAGGTGATCCGCTGTGAGCTTTGCCCGCATGGGTGCGAGGTTGGTCCCGGCGAACGCGGGCTATGCGAGGTGCGGGAGAATGTCGATGGGCAATATTACTCCTTGGTCTATGCCAATCCATGTGCAGTTCACATCGATCCGATTGAAAAAAAACCTTTATATCACGTGCTTCCGGCAAGCCGCGCCTTTTCCATTGCCACGGCCGGCTGTAATTTTGACTGCAAATTCTGCCAGAACTGGGAAATTTCTCAAGCCCGACCGGATGACACCTTCAATTACAAACTTCCGCCGGATGAGGTCATCGCCAGCGCGCTGCAGTATAAAAGTCAGGTGATCGCCTCCACCTATGTGGAGCCGGTCATTTTCATCGAATATATGCTTGAGATCGGCCGCCTCGCAAAATCCGAGCCGCTGCTAAAAGTCATGCATTCCAACGGATTCATAAACGCCAGGCCGCTGGAAGATCTTTGCGATGTCCTGGATGCCGCCTGCATTGATCTTAAGGGATTTACGGAGGAATTTTATCATACCCTGACCGAAGGCAGTCTTGAGCCGGTGTTAGACACCTTAAAGGTTCTTAAAGCCCGGGGCGTGCATACTGAAATCGTCAATCTGATCGTTCCGGGAAAAAACGATGACCTCCAGCAGATACGTGCCATGTGTCAGTGGATCTACAAGGAGCTGGGGGCGGATATTCCGCTTCATTTTATCCGATTTTATCCTCGCTACAAACTAAAAAGCATCCCACCGACACCGATATCAGCACTGGAGAAAGCCAGGGAAATTGCCATTGATGAAGGCCTTCATTTTGCCTATGTGGGCAATGTACCCGAACATCCCGGGGGGCATACTTACTGCCCGAACTGTAAGAAAATGCTGATTCGTCGCATCGGCTACCGGGTAAAAGTCCTGGGCTTAAATGATGGGAAGTGTGAAAATTGCGGCCGGGCCATCTATGGCATCTGGAAATCTCCTGGATCATAGGAATGCCTCAGAAGTGTCAACAGACTGACTCCACTCAGGATGCTCAGAAAAACCAGTGTATTCATGATGCCGTAAATCGGGAGGATGAAAAAGACGGCTACGAGAACGCCTGCGGCGGCCCCTGCCAGGTCCAGGGCATAGAATCCGCCACCGATTTTTTCAATCGCCACCCCGGTATCGGCCATGACCCTGACTGCCAGGGCAAAATGAACGCCCCCCAGAGTGCCGGTGATCAAGCTGAGGCCTGAAAACAGCCAACCCATCGCCGCCGGAGACAGAAAATTCCGAATATCTTCATCGATCAGCGGAAAAAATAGCATCAGCCCGATCGGGAGCACGCAGACCAGGGCCTGGATGCCGAGAAAAAGCCTTCGGGCGCCCCGGGCTTTCTGACGGGCTGGATTTCTCCAGGAAATCCAGCCGGCGCCGACCGCCAATCCGGCCATGAAAAAGGCAATAATCAAAGCCAGCTGACGATAAACAAAACCTTCAATGATTTGAAAGCTTAACAAAAATACCACCTGAAGAACCATTTCAATGGCGCCCGATATGAAGACACTTCCGGCAACTGCTACTCTGAATTTACAACGGCCACGCCAGAAAATCGCAACAATGATGACGCCTGCAATTGCCAAACCGGACCAAAGCCATCGAAGCTTTAAATCGACCAGGGTGGTGAGGAGTTTTTGTAACACTTCATGCCACTGGCCCGCCCACATCAGCAGGTTATGGAAATAACAGATGGGCGAAAAATCCCTGTTAACGGCAATCCCCGGGGCGTCCGCCAGAATGGATTTAAGATAATCGAGCCGGAAGGGGCTTAGCACGCTCTGCAGGATATCTTCCCGGACATAAATGAGTTGAAGGTTGCGTTCAGAAATCCGATTTGCCAGGGCCGCGGAATCTGACAGGAGTACCCCGGGCATATCAGTGGCAAAAAATCGGGTTTGGTCGCCGGGATAGATTAGCGTTTCAGGGAAAATCTGAAGAAGGGTTTTCTTTATGGAACCCAAAAAGCGGGCCTGGGTTGGGCCCAGCATACTTTCGCCGCCGGAAACTGCAAAGGAGAAAATGCCGCCGGGTAAAAGCCGCTGTTTTACATGGGCGAAGAATTCCTTTGTATAAAATCGGTTCATCTGAGCGGTGATCGGGTCTCCCATATTCATCAAAATGACGTCGTAGGAAGCCTGCGAGCGGCGCAGGAAGATACGCGGGTCCCGGTGAACCAGCCGAACCCGGGGGTCTTGAAGAGATGCATCCGTTGCCGATGAGAGCTGGGGTTGGATGAGACGAATGAAATCCGGATCCGGCTGCACGTAATCGATATGCCGGATACCCGGCTGTCTAAAAAGCTCTTCCAGGAGACCGGCGATTCCACCTCCCAGAACAAGGATGGTTTTAGGATTGGGGTGTTGCAGGAGCGCCAGGTGGGCCCCATGTTCGGCGCTGAGCCGATCCGGTTCCGAAAATAACCACAGGCCGTTCGTAAACACCGATATCTGCTTCTCTTTTTTCACCACGGCAATATTGTGATAGGCGGTATCATAAACGGCCGCAAGGTTTGGCCCCCATTGCCATCGACGGCTCATATGATCCAAACGGGACCCCGAAACTGCACCCGTTACAACCAGCAAAGACACTGCAATCCAGATCAATTGTCCAAGACGCACCCTGGATCCGGGTGGCCACGGCCTTAACATCCAACCGGAAATAAATAGGATCATTCCGCAAGTGATCCATATTGTCGTAAAGGCCGAGCCGAAAGGAAGAAATACAAAATAAAAAATCAGGCCGCCGGCGGCCGAACCGAGCGCCTCTCCCAGATAGATCCCCAGGGGCTGATGCACCTCTTTTTTGCGATGAATCGCCCAGCAGATTCCGAAAAGTGCGCCCGATAACGGGCAGAAAAGACCTGTAACGGTAATGGAGATAAGCAGCATCTTGCCGAGGGAGGGCAATTCTCCGGCAGGAAGTGCCCAGATGATTCTGGTTGCACGGATGAGGAGAATTGCAAGGGGCAGCAGGGCCGCAAGACAGACAAGCAGCAGGCCCAGCAGGGTCGTATGTGCGGTAATCCTGGCCCCCCATTTCCCGGATAGCCCGCTTCCAAGTCCACTCCAAATGAGCCAGCCGGCAAAAATCAATCCCGCCGACAATTCGTTTCCGTAAAACAAAACCAGAAGCTCTCTTAAGATGATAATTTGAGCAACGGTCGCGACAAACCCGGTGGTTGTGATGGTGAGAACCGGCGATGGTATTCTGGATAACACGCGCATGGTTCCAATCCCCTGAAGGGGCTCTTTGAAACGGAAAACAAGTGGGTCAAGGCCTGGCTTATCGGCTTAAGTTTAGCAGCTATTCAGTCGTTCAGAATAGCAAGCTCTCTGTTTTTGTCCA
>JASFIU010000263.1:0-6747 GCA_050122495.1 Desulfobacterales bacterium
CAGCATCTTCGATTGCCTGGATGTTCTTTAAATTGACCATACCGCCTAAGGCTCGTATGATATTGGATACTTTGTTGGAGAGCTTGGATGCAGCTTCCTCTTCTTCCGGTAATTCGGCCTCGATCATCTCGACGAGTTTTGCAACAGATGCTTCTGACAAATGCGTAAGCTCGCCCAGCGCGGTTGTTGCCCGCCACAAAACTTTGTCATCAGGATCATCCAGGGCATCGATGACGATTTTTTCGGCATCAGGGTCTTTTAATACGAGCAGCGTATGTAAGGCCTCATCCCGCACCCGGGGATGCGCGTAGGATATGAAATTGCGGGCTCGATCTATTCCCTCCTGGCCTTTGCCCACAAATCTGAGAATCATCAGGGCATTGCGCAACAAATACCAGGGCTGATCCTTCTTCGTCAAAGCTTTCAGCACCCACCGGCGGGCCATTTCTCCCTGTTTTATCAGAGCATCCGTTGCCGCTTTTCGAGTCTGGCGATCATCAGTATCGGATAGGACGGTGCTCAAAATCTCAATTCCCTGTGCTCCCAGCAGATCCGCGATTTGATCGATAACTTTTCGATCGGAATCCTCCGCTTTTTCGTAGGCGGTCACCAGGTCTTTTGTCCGATCTTTATAAATAAATCCCTGCGGTTTTGATGACAAGCTGCTTTCTTTGGTGAAAGCTTCATTCGTTTGGCCTGCTCTATTTGCCGCTTGGGTCAGTAAAAGGGCAATTTTCCAATCGTTGTTTTCAAAAAGCCCCGGGAAGATCCTCCGGCAGAATTTAACCAGAACGATCGCATCGTCGGCTGTCTTTACGTTCAGGATTCTGTAAACATAAGCGGAAACGTGGGCTTGTGCATCACGGGTCATTAATATGGTATTGACGATGTATTGCACATCCGGCGGCAGTTCTTCAAAAGTCAGAATATCATTCAAATACAGCCGCTCTAGAAAATTTTGAGCGCCACTGACATCTTCGTGTATCAATCGGCGAACGACCCATTTCAGAATTCGTTTGACGCCATCAAGCCGTCTGACCAATGTCGGATTGTCCAAATCTTCAGAATGCTTTTCCCGCAGTTCATTGAGCTCCGCAAAAATGAGTTCGGATGTGGGCAAGAGGGTGTCCAATGGGAAAGCCTCGATGATAACCTGCTCTATGTCTTCTTTTTCGATACTCTCCACGTGCTCGGCAATGATGTAACAATTGATGATTAGATCTTTAAGAAATTGAGGGTGTCTCAGAGGGCGAATGATATCCTCTATAATTTGAAGCTTGGTAGTCCGGATTTTCTCGTCTGAGCCGCTTTGAAACAGGGGCAGCATTTTAAGATCTTTGGCCAAGCGCTGGATAGCCATTTCGACCCGCCACGGCAGGTTTAACTCCAGCATGATCAGGTCGTCCATGAAAACAGTGGATATTTCGGTAATCCCGTGCTTGGCCAGGGCACCGGACAACAGCTGGCCAATTTCAGAGCCCTGACCGGTGTCAGCCTTGGGGTCGCTCATGATATCCACAAAACTTTCAAAGTGTTCGAGGCTGATGTTATTTTTTACGGCAAAGCTCACCAGTCCTTTGCGCTTGAAATATTCTCTCAGTTTGGGAAGAAATAATTCAGCCATGCCCGCACCAACCAGGATGCGGACATTAACGGGCTCATCCAGAATTCCGGTAATCAGGATATCGACTTTTTCCCGGGTTTCCTGCTTGGTGATCTCGATCTGCCTGGATTCGTCCAGGCAGGCTTTAAATTTTTCAAACAAGCCCTTCTTGGCACCCTCTGAACCCGGATGATCCGCAGAATAGTAACCGCTGCGCAACATGGCTTTGGTCAGGTCCATGAGAAACTCCCCGGAAGGCTTGACTTTTTTGCGTTCTTCCAGGGTTAGATCTTTTTTCTCAGCGGTCGGTGCGGCCGGAATTTCAAGTGACGGCACATCTTCTCTGGCAACCTGTTCCTGAGCCACGGCTTTCCGCAGCCAATCCAATGACAGCTCGGCCTTGCCTTCATCTTCGGGTGAAACTTCGTCCAGATCAGAGACTTCGCCATCCGCTTGATGCGAGATCGTGTCCGCTGTGCCAACCGGTGCGGCGGGTGCGGGTGGTGTTTCTATTTTGCTTGGGGGCGGTTGCTCCTGAGCTTTATCTGTATCCGGGGAAGGTGGGCTTGATTCGGCCGGTTCCGGCAATCCAAGCAAATCTCGATAGTCTTTGTGTTTGCTTAGAGCGGATTCCAGCTCTTCCAGAATTGAATCCGGTCCACCCACTACTTCAAGCAACATCCCGGTGGGTTTATTTATTTTGGATGCAATTTTCTCATCAACGTTTTTAACCACTACTCCAAAGACCGTAACTTCATTACCGATTTGGGGGAAAACGAGATCTATAACAAGGGTGGTTTTCAAGGGCAGAAGGGTTTTGGATGGCAGAAATATCTTCCCCTTTTTTAACAGGGCATAGTCTTTGCTAAATCGCTCGGCGGAACGATAGCTTAATTTTATCGGTTTTTGTTCCAATTTTTAATATGATCAGGGGTAGAAGCGGGAAAACTCTATGTTTTCTGATAATTATAGTTAATTTGCCTAAAAATGTCAATTATTTAGGGCCCTTTCTATCTGATAACATTCCAAAATCATTAGAATTATTAGTTGTCAACCCTTTCCATATCAGCTCTGTATAGGCTCTTTTTATGTCTTGCGTTTCTCGATTTAATTTTTATTTTGGTAGTGTTATTCTTTACGAAAAAATATTTCGGAAGTTGTAAACGTAATCTTATTCTGGCGAAAGGAATTCTAAAATGGCCCCAAAAAAAATTCCGGAGAGAAAGGACATCCCGGATGATCACAAATGGGATCTAACGTCTTTATTTGATTCGGATGAAGATTGGGACAAATTGTTTGCCCGGATTGAAAACCGGATCGATACTTACACCGATTTTAAGGGCCGTTTGAAAGAATCTGTTAAGGTGTTCAAACAGGCAATTGAATTTCATCTGTCGCTGACACGCCAAATTGAAAGAATTTATACCTATGCGCATTTAAAAAGCGATGAAGACAAGTCAAACCAGTTTTACCAGGGACTTCACCAGCGCGCCGTCAGTTTACATACCCGGGCTTCGGAATCCTCAAGTTTTATGACCCCCGAGATCCAGTCCATCGAGGACGATCAGATGAATTCCTTTCTGTCCGATGATTCGATTGCGGAATATAAATTTTATCTTGAGAAAATTTTGCGATACAAACCGTACACCCGCAGCGAAACCGTCGAGCAGGTGCTGGCCATGAGCCGGGAAATGGCCAATGCACCCACCCTGGTTTTTGGGCAGCTCGACAATGTGGATCTGAATTTCGGCAGCCTTGAAGATGAAAGCGGAAAAGAAATCGAGTTGAGCCACGGAAATTTCAGCACCTTTTTAATCAGCCCCAGCCAGGATGTCCGCAAAAAGGCTTTCTTCCAGTACTATCAGGCTTACGATGATCACAAACACACGCTGGCGGCCACCTTAACGCAATCGTTGAAAAAGGACCTTTTCTATTCCCGGGTTCGTAATTTTGATAACTGCAGAGCCGCTGCTTTATTTGGCGACAATATCCCCGAAGCGGTCTATGACAACCTGGTCAAAACCGTTAAAAGCAACCTGGCGCCTTTTTTTAAATATATGGATTTTCGTAAAGAGGCGCTTGCTTTATCTGATCTTCACTTTTATGATACCTATGTGCCGATCGTCAGCGATGTGACGTTTCACATTCCTTACGAAGAGGCCGTTGAAATGGGCATCCAGGCCATGCGTCCGCTGGGAGAATCATATCTAGCGGTTCTAAAAGAAGGCCTGCTGGGCGGCTGGGTGGATCGTTATGAAAATCGGGGTAAGCGAAGCGGTGCCTACTCTTCGGGATGTTATGATTCCGTGCCCTTTATTCTGCTGAATTATGAGGAACAGAATATCAACAGTGTCTATACGCTGCTGCATGAAGGCGGCCACTCAATGCATTCATTTTACGCCAATAAACACCAGCCGTATGTGGACCATGATTATACGATTTTTGTCGCCGAAGTCGCTTCTACCTTTAACGAGAATCTTTTGAGCCGATATCTTCTGGAGCATTACAAAAACGATCCCGCTAAAACGGTTTACATTCTTAACCGGGAAATTGACAACATACGGGCCACCCTTTTCCGGCAGACCATGTTCGCCGAATTTGAAAAGATCACCCACAGCACAGTTGAAGCCAATGCCGCTCTGACCCTTGATGTCATCACCGACACCTACCGGGAGCTGCTGGAAACCTATTTTGGCGATACGCTGGTTTTGGATCCGGAGTTGAGCCTTGAATGCTTGCGGATTCCGCATTTTTACTCGGCTTTTTATGTCTATAAATATGCGACCGGCATATCGGCAGCCATTGCCCTTGCCGATAGAGTCGTTAACGAAGGCCAACCAGCCCGGGATGCATACCTGAATTTTCTTAAACTGGGTGGCAGTAAATTTCCGCTGGACGAGCTCGCTGATGCCGGTGTAGATATGCGGTCTCCGGATCCCATTCAACGAGCGATCAACTACTTTTCAGACCTGGTAGACCGCCTTATCGATGCCTATCAGGCGATCTAACGTTCAGCGGAAATCACAGGCAGCTAGGATTTTCCGTATATGCAAATATGTGATACTCTGGTTTAGTATTAAAATGGAATGATGGAATACTGGGTTTATTTGTATTCCATTTGCGGGGGTTGCCAGCTTTTTAACCCATCATTCCATGTGGCGGTATAAGGATAGTGCCCTTAAAAACTATCTGATTTCTAGTAATTGTATAGACATTAAATTGAAATGATGTGGAGGAACGCATGGACTACCAAGTCATCATCGTCGGGGCAGGGCCCGCCGGGATTTTTTCGGCCTTAACCCTGGCGGATCAGGGGATCAAACCGATTCTTTTGCTCGAACTCGGCAAAGATCTCAGTGAGCGCAAACGCCGCAATTCGAATGATATGCTCTGCGGATGGGGAGGGGCCGGCGCCTATAGTGACGGGAAATTGACATTATCGCCCGAAGTGGGGGGACTGCTGGGGGAGTACTTGGAGCCGGATTCGCTCAATCAGATCCTGAAAACCTCGGATGACATCTGGGTAGAGCACGGTGCACCTGAGGTGGTATTTGGCGAAGCATCACCCCAGTTGGAAGATCTGGCCGACCGGGCCCGCCTGGCCAATTTGGATTTAATTCCATCACGCATTCGGCATATCGGAACAGAGAACTGTCAGGTGGTTTTAGATCGCTTGCGCCAATCTATAGTGGATCGTGTCGAAACTCGAACGAGCAGCCCGGTTGAACACCTTCTGGCTGAAAACGGCCGCATTCAGGGCGTCAAATTAGAAAACGGCGAGACATTTACGAGCCAATTTGTTGTTGCCGCGCCGGGGCGCTCGGGAGCCAGCTGGATGAAAAAGGAAGCAGAATCTCTGGGATTGAATACCCAGGCCAGTCCGGTGGACATCGGCGTCCGGGTAGAACTGCCGGCCGCCGTCTTAAAGGAAATTACCGATATTATATACGAATCAAAGCTGATTTATTACTCCAAAACATTCGACGAAAAGGTCCGTACCTTTTGTATGAATCCCTATGGCGAGGTTGTCATTGAGAAAACCAAGGAGGTCGTTACCGTCAACGGCCACAGTTATGCCAGGAAAAAAAGTGAAAACACCAATTTTGCCATTTTGGTCAGCAGCGCATTTACGGAACCTTTTGACGATCCCATCGGATACGGATTGTACATCGCCAGGCTGGCAAACCTTCTGGGCAATGGGCCCATTGTTCAGCGGCTGGGAGATTTGCTGGCCGGACGGCGCAGCACGCCGGAACGCATCAATCGCTGTCTGACTCGGCCAACGCTTCCCGAGGCCACCCCCGGGGATTTAAGTTTTGTGTTTCCCTACCGCCATCTTCAAAGCATTATTGAAATGCTCCGGGCGCTCGAAAAAATAGCACCGGGTGTCAATTCGCGCCATACGCTCCTATACGGAGTCGAAGTAAAATTTTATTCCAACCGGATTGAATTGTCTCCGGAATTGGAAACGGGGGTGGACAATTTATTTGCCATCGGTGATGGGGCCGGCATTACCCGGGGATTGATCCAGTCATCGGCCAGTGGCATCCTTGCCGCCCGTACCATCGCCCAACGGCTCAATGGAGATAGTGGTTAGTTATTTCTCTGAGTTGGCGGAAGCAACAAAGCGATCCGGTATTAGGTTTCGTACTCGTACTCAGCGCAGCGGTCCTCGTACTCGTCCTCGGTCTTGGCCGTTGCTTGAAATCGAAGTACGAGGACGACGACGAGGACGAAATTCAAACTTAGGAAATTTGAATAAACATCCTTAATCTGGATACTTGAAAAGGAGAATCCATGAGCGATCAAGTTGTCTACACCTCCAAAGTAAAAATTGAACGCATAAAAGGCCCCTTGCGTCGTGCCTATTTGCCCCAGGAAGATGAACCGGTCTTGTTTGGCGTGCATTCCGAGGTCGCAGCGCATTACGGCGTCGACACCCAGATTCACCAGCCGCATGCCACTACTCTGGACTATGTTGTTTCCGCAGCCGCCGGCTGACTGACCGGCACGTTTGGCGGTGCGTTGGAAGCGCGCGAAATTCCGGCCGGGGAAGGACGGCTGATTTCAGAGGCAAGCGGGGAAATTGAAAAAGACGGCAACGTGCTGATTATTCGCCGTATTCACGTAACCTATCATTTAAA
>JASFIU010000264.1:0-6735 GCA_050122495.1 Desulfobacterales bacterium
ATCGCTACAACCGTAAAAACGATCAGCAGCGTAAAGCCGATAATGGCAGCCGGATTTCTAAAAATCCGGTAGAGCGTAAATTTGAGTTCACGCAGTCTTGGGTGCTTTTCGGTCATAGTTAATTGGTTGAATAGTTAATTAGTTAATTGGTTGATTGGTTTTATTTGCTGTAATCGTTGACTATCTTCTAACTAATCAACGAATTAACCTTTCAACCGAATCCAACTAATTCAAGCGAATTCTAGGATCGATGTACGCATACAAAATATCCAGTGTCAGGTTGGTGATCACAAACACAATCCCCATAAACAGGCAGATGCACATCAGCACCGGCATATCGAGCTGTATGGCGGAATGCGCCAGCCACCAGCCGATTCCCTGACGGTTAAAGACCACCTCTACCGCGATGCTTCCCTCCATGGATAGGGCCACCATCTGACCCGCTACCGTGACGACCGGCAGCAGTGCATTGCGGCGGGCATGCTTAATGTGAATGGTTCTTTGGTCGGCCCCTTTGGCCCGCGCGGTCATGACGTAATCCTTGGATAACTCCTCGATAATACCGGAACGCATCACCCGCATGTTCAGGGCCACCACCACAATCACGTAAGTCATCACCGGCAATACGAGGTGGCGCAAGGCATCCAGGGTGATACTCAACTGCCCGTTGAGAATGCCGTCAATCGTGTACATACCGGTATAGCGGGTAAACTTGTCCGGATTGTCCAGAATAAACATGGTGAACTGATCGCTGATAACGCCCGGTGAAAATAACGGGATATATCCATAGAAAATCATGAGCAGCAGCAGGGCAAATAAAAAGGTGGGAAGGGACCAGCCCACAATCGCAAAAATACGGGTGACGTGGTCAATCCAGCTGTCCCGGTGGACCCCGGAAATGGTGCCCAGCCAGATTCCAAAAATAATGACAATGGGCGCGGCCAAAAGATTCATCTCCAGGGTAACGGGGAAGTAGCGCCAGAATGCTTCTCCGACCGGCTGGGCCGCAACCAGAGACCAGCCCAGGTTGCCCTTAAAGACTTCTTTGATCCAGCGAAAGTACTGGACGTAAAAGGGATCATCCAGACCGAACTGTTTGATCAGTTTGGGAATGTCCTTGGCCTGCTGGGGGGTGGTTACAAAAGCGGCCGCCCTGCGTTCGGGGCTGAAGGTCATCAGGATGCCGAATATCAAAACAGACACCCCGAAAAGCACAAAAATCAGTAAGAGAAACCTTCTTGTGATGAATGCATGCATGGCCGGTTTAGATAGGTTGTTTGGTTGAGTCCGTTGCGCCCGTTAGCCGGTAAAAAAATCTGACCTTTTCCGATCTGAACCGGCACAACGGGCCAAACGGGTAACGGGCTCAACCTGCGAATCAGTTAGCTACTCCTTCCAGATATCCATCAGCATTTCATTGGCATCCGTGAGCATGGCGTTGGGCACGTAGCCTTTTACCCAATCCCTGTATGCACGTACCACAATCTGCTGGTAGATCGTATTGGCGGCGGCCTCCGTGTACCAGAGGTCCTGAAGCTTGTGGTAGATCTCTCTGCGCTTGTCGGGATCCACATTGGCGATGCCCGCTTCGCAGAGTTTGTCCACTTCAGGATTCTCATAAGCCATATAGCGACCGTACACACCACGTGAGTGCATGAAGGTGTACATGAAATTATGCGGATCGGCATAGTCGGCGCCCCAGCCAATAATGAAAATGGGATACATAAAATTACGGTATTTCACCAGGTAGTCCTTCCACTCGACATTGCGGACTTCAATCTGGAATTTCGGATTCAAGGACATAATGTTTTCAGCCATCATGTGGGCGGCGGCCTCACGCATCTCGTTGCCCGTATTGTGCGTGATAATCATCTTAAAACCCTTATCCCAAACTTTGCCGCCCCAGGCTTTCTTCATGTAATCAGCCGACTTTTTCAGGTCGAACTCGTAAACCGGAACATCCTTGTGATAGGGCAGGCCCTTGATATTGGGGCTGGTCGGCATTACTACCAGGTCATTAAAAACGTCTTTCTTATAAGTTTCGCGATCAAAAGCGTGCAGAAATGCCTTGCGTACGTTGATGTCGGCAAAAAAGTCCGGCGGTATGCCCTCGCCGTCCAGTTTTCCGCTGCCGATGTTGGGATTACCCGTGGGATTGATTTTCTGACAGAAAAAGGCCGCCGTAACGGATAGCTGCGGGACCTCGTAAAGCGTCAGCCCTTTCATGGCTTTAACCTCGGGAACATACGGGTTGTCCACTCTGACGCGGTCGGCGTCACCGTTTTGAAGCATCAGCTTGCGGGTGCTCCATTCATCGACGTATTTAATAATGGCCCTTCTGAGCTTGGGCTTCGGGCCCCAGTAGCCGTCAAAGCGCTCAAAGATAAACTCCTTGTTGGGCTCCCAGGACACCATTTTATAGGCATTGGTGCCGTTGGCAAATTTTTGTAGCGGCTCATGACCCGGAGCCGGGTTGTTGTATTTAGCGGCATTTTTGATGTTCCCGTCCCAGCATCCTTTCGAGATGGCCCATTCTTTGTCCATAATCACGGATGCCGAGTAGGCCAGAATACCCATAAACGGCGGATAGGGTTTTGGCAGATGAAAAATGACCTGATCGCCCCGGGCCTCGACACATTTATCAATGGTATCGAAAATACCGGTGATGATTTTGCCGTCCTTATCGCGGGTGGAGCCTTCTCCGGTCAGGGCTTCCAAAAGCATCCACATAGGTCCGCCGTCCTGATCGACAATCATGTTGCGCTTAAATGAATAGACCACATCTTCGGGTGTCAAATCGCCGCCTTCATGGAACTTGATCCCTTTGCGAATCTTGAAGGTGTAAGTCTTGCCGTCGGCAGAGATACCGCCGTTTTCCAGGCTGGGCACCTCAGTGGCGATCAAAGGTAAAAACTTGTCCGTGTGTGAGCCGTCGAAAAAAACCAACGGCTGGTATATGTTCCAGAGCCGCTGGGAAGAGGTCACATCGTAAGCAACGGACGGATCTAATGTTCTCAGATTTCCATAATTCGCCAGGATGAAAGTGTCCGGGTTTTTTACCTCTGCTTCCGCACTGATTACGCTGAATATCAGCAGGAAACAGCCTAACAGACCTAGAATTTTTTTCATCGCCAACCTCCTTTCGGTTAGAGTGTGAAAACGGAACTTGCAGATAATCTGCAAATCTAAAGTATTAATACAGCCTTCGGAAGGATAAGGGTTACTGGAAAATGGATTGCTACTTTTTTATGTTTGATTACAGCCCAAATGTCAATCATAATGAGAGATCCGTGACCGCAGAATATTGAATTGACACCTCCCGGGCTTTTACCTATTGTGGGTGTTCCGGCAATTTTCCCCATCGTCATTTTGCAGCAGAAACGGAATGGAGGCCTGAAGATGGCAAGCCCGTTTTCCTTTGAACCCATGCTGGTGTTCGGATGGCTGGCAAGCATGCTTCTAGTCGGTGTGCTTCTAAGAGCCCGGATTCCATTTTTTCAGAGATTTCTGTTTCCCGGCTGCCTTATCGGCGGAATCGTCGGCCTGATCCTTATTCATATCGGCATCATAAACGTCGCAGCCACTGATCTGGAAACATTTGCCTATCATTTCTTTAACATCTCATTTATCTCGGTCGGACTTACCCGCAGCAGCGATCAGCAGAAACGATCATCCAGCGGCAAAGCTTTCATAAAAGGCCCGCTGTGGATGGCGCTGATTCAGGGTTCGTGCTTCGGCCTGCAAGCAGCTACCGGCGGCCTGCTGGTTATACTTTTCGGAGTTTTCGGTCTGGAACTTTTCCCGACATTCGGGTTTCTGGGTCCCCTTGGTTTTGAGGAGGGGCCGGGCCAGGCTCTTTCGGTGGGCAAGGTCTGGGAGGGTTTCGGTTTCGAACAGGCCGCTACCCTTGGATTAACCTTTGCCGCCATCGGTTATTTTTTCGCGTTTTTCGTCGGGGTGCCGCTGGTAAACCGGGGAATCCGCAAAGGAATGGCGGCCCACGGGACAAAGGATTTGCCCCGGGATCTTCTTACCGGAATCATCTCCAGAGAGAATCAAACCGAACCGGCCGGCAAGCTTGCCCTGCATACAGGTAATGTGGACTCCCTGGCGTTTCAGGCCGCCATAGTCGGACTGGCTTATCTAATTACCTATGCATTTATAAAATATTTCGGCATGCTACTGCCGACGGATGCGGCCAAAATCATGTGGGGTTTTTTCTTTGTATTCGGGCTGGTAGTCGCGCTTCTGATCCGATTGCTGATTCGCAAGTTTGGCGTCGAACATCTGATCGATCCCGGGATTCAGCGCCGGGTTACCGGCTGGTCCATCGATTTTTTAATGGTTGCAACCATTATGGCCATTCAATTGCCGATCGTGTGGGAATTTGTATTGCCCATATCTGTTATTTCCATCGTAAACGGCCTGTTAACGACCGGGATAGTCGTCTATCTCGGAAGACGGCTGTGGGATTATAATCTGGAAAGAACCGCAGCGGTCTATGGCGCGGTAACCGGAACCGTTTCCTGCGGGCTTTTGCTTTTAAGAATTGCCGACCCGGAATTCAAGTCTCCGGTGGCCATCGAAATTGCGGTGATGAATGTCCTGTCGATTGTCCCCATCGGGGGTTGTTTGCTGTTGGTGAATGCGCCGGTATGGTGGAACTGGAGCGTTGCAACCACCTCGATCGTCTTTTTAGGCATAATGGTTGTGGGGCTGGCGCTAATTCGGTTGTTTAAATTCTGGGGTCCACCAATATAAGGTTTCAGGTGTCAGGTGTCAGGTTTTGAAGGGAGAATGAAGTGACTGCGAAGAATTATTTGGAAGTCGAGGAGCTTGAGGTTTATAAAAAGCTGTGCAGGTTACACATTGACGTTTGCGATTTGACTCACACGTGGCCCAAAGAAGAGAAGTACGAGCTAGGCAGTCAAGCAAGGCGTTCATCAAACAGCGCGCCTGCCCAACTTGCCGAGAAAAACGATGATCGACATGTTCGTAATAAAATTGAGGGTGTAAATCGCAGCAGAGCCGAAGCAGGAGAAACAATTCACCATTTGTTTATGGCGAAACTCAAAGGATATATCTCAGAAGAAATATATTTAGAATTTAGGGGCCGCTACAAAGAATGTATTCGTATGTTGAATGGATTGGAGAAAACATTAGAGCGAAAGATCCCAAAACATGATCAGCGCTGGCAGATAACTGAGGATATAACAACGTTTGGCTCAGATGATGAAACCATACCAAATGGCTGGCCTGTGGTTCCGGAGTAGGCTTTAAGCTCCAACCTGACACCTGACACCTTAGAATATGCCTCTGTAATATAACCTTAGTACCTTGTATAAAGAATATGCGGGTATGAATTCGAAAAATATGGAGGATGGAGAATGGGACAGATATCGTTGCCCAGAAAGGGTTTGCCTAGAGAAGAAGTCTTGAAAAGCCTGAAGTCATTTAAATCCGATGATGTCAAATGGCATGAGGGCCAGCTCTTCGGGCTGATTTATGAAGCCGGCCCGGAAGTAGAGGCCCTTGTAAAAGAAGCCAGCGCCCTTTTTTTGATTGAAAACGGACTGAGTCCGATGGCCTTTCCGAGCCTGGTAAAAATGGAAACCGAAGTGGTTTCCAATGTCATCTCTTTGAGCGGGGGCGACGATGAAACGGTTGGAAGTTTTACCAGCGGCGGAACGGAAAGTATTTTTATGGCCATAAAAGCGGCACGGGACTGGGCCCGGCACACCTACCCGCAGATTACAGCGCCTGAGATGGTGGTACCCATAACTGCCCATCCGGCCTGGAATAAGGCCGCTCACTATCTGGATATCAACATAATGATGACACCGGTAAATGAAGATCTGCGGGCCGATGTGGCGGCCATCAAAGATGCGATTACGAAAAACACCATTATTTTAGGCGGCACCGCGGTGACCTATCCGCATGGTATGGTAGATCCGATTGAAGAGATCGGCGCCCTGGCGGAAAAGAAAAATCTCTGGCTGCATGTGGACGCCTGCCTGGGCGGATTGATGCTGCCGTTTCTAAAACGGCTGGGATACGAAATTCCACCTTACGATTTCAGCATAGCGGGTGTGACGTCCATATCGGCCGACATCCATAAATACGCATACACGCCTAAAGGGGTTTCCACCGTAATGTACCGCAACCGTGATTTCCGCAAGTTTCAAATCTTTGCCTACGCGGATTGGCCCGGGGGCGTGTACGCCACGCCGTGTCTGGCCGGCGCCCGCCCCGGCGGTACCATGGCGGCCGCATGGGCGGTAATGCATTACCTCGGCGAGGACGGTTTTACGGCCCTGGCCCAAAAAGCCCGGGCAGCCGCCGAAAAGCTCATCACCGGCATCAATGCAATACCGCAGCTATATGTTCTGGGTGAGCCGGATGCCACCGTTTTTGCATTCGGCAGCGACGAAATAAATATCTACGAGCTGTCGGCCAGGATGGCCAAGGCCGGCTGGTATATGGAAGCCCAGCAATTACCCCCCAGCCTGCACATGACGGTATCACCGGTGCACCTTGAAGTGGCGGATCAATTCCTCGAGGACCTGCGCCGTATCACGCCTGAAGTCCCTGCGGCGGACTCCCAGGACCTGTCGGAGCAAGCCGCCATGTATGCCATGCTCGGCACCATGCCCGATAGAGGAATGGCCCGAGAGTTTGCCGTGGAATATATGAATAACCTGTACCGCGTAACCTAAGGCGGCAGGCGATCATTCA
>JASFIU010000265.1:0-6732 GCA_050122495.1 Desulfobacterales bacterium
TGTTGGATGCGATCGAAAGCGAAACCTTCACCATTCTCGGCAAAAGTCTCGGTTTTGAAGGTGTCTCCAGGATTGGGCTTTACCTCGTAGGCGTCGCCGGCCTGATATTGATGCTGACCTCACTGTATCTCGTCCTGCCGGTCGGTCACATTACCGTTCGCCATGCCCTGCTGGGCGGAATCACCGCTGCGATTCTCTGGGAGATTACGCGTAATGTGCTCGTTTGGTATTTTGAAAAACTCTCGCTGGTCAACATCATCTACGGCTCTTTTGCCACCGCGGTAGTGGTGTTGCTCAGTATCGAAATCGCCTCGATTATTCTGCTCCTCGGCGCCCAAGTCATCGCCGAATTCGAGCGCGCCACCGAAGAATTAGCCGAACTGGAACAACAGGCCGATTCCTGGGAATAATAATAGGGGTCAGGTCTACACACTTGACAGTTTTTCGAATATATTATACTCCTCACAAAGTAAATCTAACTTTTCTTTCCCAGAATAACACAGGATAATATATGGCACGGCCCCTGCGAATAATTTACCCGGGCGCGTTTTATCATATTACTTCACGAGGAAATGAACAGAGAGTCATTTTTAAAAGCCAGCGTGACCGAAAAAAATTTCTTTCCTACCTCGAATCGGCAACTCAGAGATACGATGCCCGCATACACACCTATTGTTTGATGGACAATCATTATCATTTGTTGATAGAAACTCCTTCGGGCAACCTCCCTCAAATCATGCAGCATATCAATGGAGCTTATACAACCTATTTTAATGTGAAACGTAAAAGATCCGGACATCTGCTTCAAGGTCGATATAAAGCAATCCTTGTGGAGATGGATATATATGCCAAGGAACTGTCCCGATATATCCATTTAAATCCAATAAGAGCCAAAATGGTAGAAATGCTCGAAGATTACCAATGGTCAAGCTATTTAGAATATATCGGTCGAAGAAAATTACAGCCATGGCTGGTCAGAGATTTTATTCTCTCCTATTTCGGACAAAAAACTAAAATTGCCCAACAGAACTATCTTAAATTTGTCGAGTCCAGGGTAGGACAAAAATACAAAAGTCCTTTTAAAAAGGTAGTTGGTTCTGCGATTTTGGGAGATGAAGATTTTGTAAAAATGGTAAAACAAAACTATTTGCAAAGTATAGAACCTGATCGTAACTTGCCAGCATTAAGAGCACTCGCAGAAAAACCTGAAATAGAGGATATAATCCGGGCTGCAGAATCAGCTTTTGCAACACAACCTAAACTGGCTCGTAATATAGCACTCTTTCTCTGCCACCACTGGTCGGGTGAAACGCTCAAATGTATAGGAAAGCATTTCGGTGTCGGAGAATCGGCAGTATCGCAGGCCAGTCGTCGGACGGCGGCAATAATTGATAAAGACAAGAAGCTGAAACGACAAATCCAAAACGTGAAGTCCCAAATTTTTCTGTCAAGAATGTAGACCTGACCCCTTTTACCTCTACCATTTTTGAGATATCTTTTAATTAGGTCAAATGTGTCGACCGCCCCCTATTTTAAGATTTTGATCCCTCCAGCCTTTTAGCCTACTTTATTTGGTGCAGCTTCATTAATAGTTGACTTGGCAAATGATTATTATTACTTTCAAGACTAATTTTCGCCAGCTGCCAAAAATAGGCGCACCGATCAGATCGATCTAAACTTAGGCCAAGTAATTTTCTTTTTCACAAAGGGGAGTGAAAATGCTGAGTTCAAACTTTCACCTTCAATTGAAACAAACAACCATCCTCATATTAGCGATTCTCCTTTCCGGAATTTTAAGCGGATGCAGTGAAAAAAATGAATATGTTGAGCCGCCGGCACCGGAAGTAACCGTCAGTAAACCGCTAGTAAAAAATGTAACCGAATACTTGGAATTTACCGGAACTGCGAAAGCAATCGAAGAGATTGACATCCGCGCACGGGTCGAGGGTTTTCTGGAAAGCGTACACTTTGAGGACGGTGCTTACGTAAAGAAAGGCCAATTGCTTTTCATCATCGATCCCAAGGAGTACAAAGCCGCAGTGGAAAACGCCAGGGGGCGGCTGGGCAGACACCAGGCCCAGCTTGAGCGAGCTGAAAGGGAATACCAGCGTAATTTGAGCTTATTTAAGCAGAGCGCTGCTTCCGAAGCCAATGTAGTCAAATGGAAAAGTGAGATGGAAGAATCCAGAGCGGCCGTTATATCGGCCGTAGCTGCCCTGGAAAAGGCTCGCTTGGATCTGGATTACTGCACTATCCGGGCACCTATCGACGGACGGATCAGCCGCAAACTCGTGGACGTCGGCAACCTGGTGGGTGCCGGTGAAAAAACCCTATTGACCACCATCAGAGAGGGGTCGCCCATCTATGCCTATTTCAGCATCAATGAGCGCGACCTGCTGCGGGTAATGAAGAAGGCCCGGCAAGAGGGCATCCCGGCGGATAACCCCGATAAGATTGTTTTGGAATTGGGGCTGGCCAATGAAACCGGTTTTCCCCATAAAGGCCATCTGGATTATGCGGATTCAACGGTTGACCCGAAAACAGGAACTATGGAGCTGCGCGGCGTTTTTCCCAATCCCGGCCCCCCCTATTTTATTTTACCGGGTCTGTTCGTACGGCTGCGTTTGCCTGTCGCCGAGCGCGAGAACGCCTTGCTGGTAACCGAGCGCGCCCTGGGCCTGGATCAGGGGGGACGCTACCTGCTGGTGATTGACAATGAAAATAAAGTCGAGCAGCGTTATGTTGAAATCGTAGCCCTGGAAGACGGCATGCGGGTGATTGAAGACGGCCTGAAGCCGGATGATCGGGTGGTGGTCAAAGGCATCCAGCGGGCCATTCCCGGCGTCAAGGTCACACCCCAACAAGCTCAGGCCGAAAAACCCGCTAAAGAACCCGAATCGGCAAAAGAGTCCCCGGAATCTTCTAGTGAAACATCAACTTCGTCTGAGTCCGGGAAAAAAGAAGATTAACCACAAAGACACGAAGAACACACAAAAAAAAAATGAGTTTTAACCTGTTGTGAACTCTGTGCCTTTGTGGTGATAAAAAATTAGTCCCTATAGGCCCAACCATTATTTAGCAGCAACTTTGTAGGAGCAAATCCGACCATGATCTCAAAGGTTTTCATCGAGCGACCGATTCTGGCAACCGTGGTTTCCCTGGTGATTGTCATTGCCGGTGCGGTGGCCTTCGGAACACTGCCCGTGGCCCAGTACCCTGAAATCGCCCCGCCGCTCGTGCAGGTAAAAACCACATATCCCGGCGCCAATGCCGTGGTTTTAGCCGAGACGGTCGCCTCCCCGATCGAGCAGGAAGTCAACGGCGTGGAGGACATGTTATACATGGAATCCAGAAGTGCCAATGACGGCTCCTATGAGCTGGACATTATTTTTGCAGTAGGCACCGATGTGGACCTGGCTCAGGTGCTGGTCCAAAACCGGGTCAACACGGCCATGCCCAAACTGCCCGAGGAGGTTAAGCGCGAAGGGGTAACGGTCAAAAAGCGTTCGGCCAGCACCCTGATGTTCATTGCTTTGAGTTCACCGGATGAGCGCTACGACAGCCTGTTTATTCACAATTACATTACCCTGCGCATCAAAGACGAGCTGTTGCGTCAGCCAGGTGTCGGTGACTTAAACGTTTTCGGGGCCGAAGACTACAGCATGCGCGTCTGGCTGGATCCCAACCGGCTCAAAGCGATGAACCTGACCACCCGGGATGTCATCCGCGCCATCGAAGAGCAAAATGTACAGGTAGCCGCCGGGCAGATTGGGCAACCACCGGCCCCATCGGGTCAGGATTTTCAATTGAGCATCAACACCCTGGGGCGCCTTGCCGATCCCGAGGAATTTGAAAACATCATCATCAAAACCACCGAAGGCACCCGCATTACAAGAGTAAAGGATGTGGGACAGGTGGAATTGGGTGCCAAAAATTATAACACCTTTTTCGGCAGCAACGGCAAGGACGCTGCCGGCATCGGTATTTATCCGCTGCCGGGCGCCAATGCCCTCGAAACCGCCCAGGCCGTTCGAAGCACTATGGAAAGGCTGGGCCAGGCCTTCCCCCAGGGATTGGAATGGGATATCCCCTTTGACACCACTTTATTTATCGAAGAATCCATTGCCCAAGTATATCAGACGCTGATCGAGGCTGCCATCATTGTTTTTATCGTGATTTTCATATTCTTGGGTGATTGGCGAGCATCGATTATTCCCGGAATTGCCATTCCGGTTTCTCTGATCGGAACCGCCGCTGCCATGGCTGCAATGGGTTTTTCCATCAACATGATCTCTTTGTTTGGTTTGGTACTGGCTATCGGTATTGTCGTTGATGATGCCATCGTGGTAGTGGAAAATGTCAGCAAAAAAATGGAGGAGGGCCTGAGCGGCAAAGAAGCCGCCATCAAGGGTATGGCGGAAATCACTGGCCCGGTGATTGCCACCACCCTGGTATTGGTGGCCGTTTTCGTACCCACCGCTTTTTTGCCCGGCATCTCCGGACAGCTCTACCGGCAGTTTGCAATGACCATTGCCACCGCCACCGTATTCAGTTCCATTAACGCCCTGACCATGAGTCCGGCCATGTGTGCGCTCCTGTTGCGCCCCCGGGATCCGAATAAGAAGCAAAATATTATTTTCCGTGTCTTTAATCGTGGTTATGACTGGAGCGAAAAAGGATATGCCGCCATTGTGAGACAGATGGTGCGGCGCACGGCCTTTATGGCATTGATTTATGTCGGATTAATTGCCGTGTCGGGCTGGAGCCTGATGTCAATTCCCACTGGATTTTTGCCTACTGAAGACCAGGGGTATGCGATTGCTGTATACCAGCTGCCGGATGCCGCCTCCCAGGAGCGCTCGCGCGAAGTGGTCGTTAAAATGGATGCCATTATCTCAAAGACGCCTGGCATTAAAGACTGGATCACCGTTGGCGGCTTTTCGGCCCTGGATCAAACCAATGCCTCCAATGCCGGTGCGCTGTTCGTGGTCTTTGAAGACCGCGCCAAACGCGAGGAAGAAGGCCTCACCCAGGATGTGATTCTGGCAAAGCTTCGGAGCCAGTTTAGCCAAATTCAGGAAGCCATGATTTTTACGGTTCTGCCACCGGTTATTCAGGGTTTAGGGACCAGCGGAGGATTCGATTTTCGCCTGCAGGACCGTGGCGGCGTCGGCCCCACCCAGCTTCAGAAGTGGGCCCGCCAGGTCATACAAGACGGATCGGCTCAATCCGGTCTGGTGGGGCTTTACACGCTTTTTCGGGCCGATGTACCCCAGCTTTTCATCGATGTCGACCGCACCAAGGCCAAGACACAGGATATTCCGTTGAACGACGTCTTCGGCACCCTGCAGGCATTCCTGGGCTCGGCCTACGTCAATGATTTCAATAAATTCGGCCGCACCTTTCAGGTCAAAGTTCAGGCCGCACCCCAGTTTCGTATCCGGGCCGAAGATATTAATCAGCTCGAGGTGCGCAGCAACAACGGCGAAATGGTGCCCATCGGCACCCTGGTCTATGTTGAGGATACACTGGGTCCTCAGGTGGTCTTTCGCTTTAATCTTTATCCGGCCGCCACAATCGGCGGTGCGCCGGCTCCGGGTTACAGCTCCTCACAGGCACTGGTGCTCATGGAGGAAATGGCTGCCGCTAAACTGCCCCCGTCCATGGGCTTTGAATGGTCCGGCATATCGTTTCAGGAAAAGCAGGTTGGGGGCGAAGCCATCCTGATCTTTGCCCTGGCATTAACCCTGGTTTTTCTGGTACTGGCCGGCCAGTACGAAAGCTGGTCCAGCCCGGCAGTCATTATCCTGGCTGTGCCGGTGGCCCTGCTGGGAACCGCCATCGCCTTGGTGATGCGAGGCTTTGACAACAACCTTTATACCCAAATCGGCATCGTGCTGCTGATTGCCCTGGCCAGCAAAAACGCTATATTAATTGTGGAATTTGCCCGGGAGCTTCGTGCCGGGGGCAAAGACATTGTTGAAGCCGCTGCTGAAGCGGCCAGGTTGCGTTTCCGGCCGGTGTTGATGACCGCCTTTTCTTTTATTTTTGGCGTGCTGCCGCTGGTGTTTGCCTCCGGCGCCGGCTCCGCCAGCCAGCAGGCCGTGGGCACCGCGGTTTTCGGCGGCATGATGGCCTCCACCGCCCTGGCGGTTCTGTTCGTGCCGGTATTTTTCGTTATTTTTCAACGGATGAGTGAGTTTAAACGCAAGCCCAAGAAAGCTGCCAAAGCAACCCCAACCGCAAGCACGGACCAGCCTGCTTAAGCAATTCGGACCTGCAATTATTTAATCCGATTTGGGAGCTTTAGTTTTCAAGTTGGAGCATCAGCTTGACTTGGAGTTTAATCGATTTAAGTTGTTTTAAAGAATCGGCTGTCACCCGGGGAGAAGTTGAAAAAATAGCCCATTTGCAAATGAGAAAGTCGCAAATGCGACCACGCTAATTTAATAAACGTTAAAGGTTCGGCAAGACCCCTCTCCAGAGTTTATTGTCTCTTGCCTAAGCCTTGCAGAAAGAATTTAAAATGCAAGACCCGGTTTCGGAAAGCAAGCCAACTAAGCGCAAAATCATTCGCAGTATCTGGTTCTGGATCCCAATTGCCCTGGTGGTCATCGGGGCTCTGGTTTTCATCCTGATTCCGGTGGGCATCGATTACGGCATCGAACACTATCTGGAAAAGCAGGGCCCGGATTAGGTAACAGTTGAACGTGTGCGTTTCAATCCCCTCAC
>JASFIU010000266.1:0-6727 GCA_050122495.1 Desulfobacterales bacterium
AACCACCTCGACCCGCGGTTTTTCAACACCGTTTTGATAGGTGCCGGTGCCCCGAACATGGGTGGAATGCGCCAGGACGCCGCGGGGGATGTCTTTGAATTGATCCATCTGCGCCAGGAAGTAGTCGCGAACATGATAGCCTATTTTTTCGAGGTATTTTCCCCATGTCCGGGAAATATCATGAATATGGGGTGCGTAGATGATCAAGCGGCCCTGTTCGGCGACGACCTGCTCCAGCTTGTACATCACCTTTCCGGCGGTCCAGATTTCATCATACATCTGCGGTGTTTGGCCGAACACGATGCGATAGGGTTTCTTTTTGGTGACAATATGGATTTTTGAAGACAAATCGGCCGCCTCAGACCAGGCCGAGTCCGCATCACCGACATATAAGCCGCACAGGCCGGCACCTGAATTTACCACCATGGCTATACAGTGAACCGGCACCTCGATTTTTTCCGCGGCGCGATTGATCAATTGCCGCACCGGAGTGTCCTTGATGCCGATGATGTTGCGGCAGGTCATAACGGCGCCCAGCCAGTGAAAGAAATGCAGGAATTCACCGCCGGATATACCCGGAAATAAATATTTGGCACCCCCCGAAAATCCAACGACTTCATGCGGAAAAACCGGCCCCAGAATCACAACCAGATCATAATCATAAATTATTTTGTTTATATCGATGGGCACCTTCTCGCGCAAATGTCCCTGCGAAACGTTTTCTATTTCTTCCTCACTCAAATAGCCTATGCGCCGGAAGGTTTGCGGCTGATCCCAGCGATGATTCAAAAACAGCGAATTCGGGAATCGGGTCTGCTTTTGTTGAGTGGTCAGGCCGTAAAGTTTTAGAACCTCCTTTTCCGGCAGGGGGGTATGGGTGCCCAATGCAACCATAAAGTCCAGTTTGGCGGCCTTGGTACCCAGCACCTTTTGGATCGCCCGGATCATCATGGGCAACGGGCATGTGCGGGTGGCGTCCGGCGTCAGCACCAGAATCCGCTTGTTTTCAAACATCTTTGCCGGTGTTCCATCCGCAATGATGGATTGCACATCTTCTTCTAAAAGTATCTTATCAGGGTCCCCTTTACCAGTTGCCATAAGATCTGTTTCTTTCTAGAACCTATCTCAAAAACGCGTCTAAGGGCCCATGGCGGTGTTGTCACGCAGAGCCTGATTCAGCATCGATCTTATTGAATTAAGGTGCATCTTCCCGCGAATTGAAATACTCACGTACTCCGTGTACGCTCCGTTTCCAATCCACGGGACGCCTAACCTGATGAACACATTAATTTGTTAAATTCAGATGTGAAATCCCGCTGCTAAGCGGGAGACCCTGATCCACATTTTTGAGATAGGTTCTAACTGGTGCTAAATATTATATGCCAAATAACCACCATCAACGGGAATGGAAATCCCGGTTACAAAACCGGAAGCCCGATCACTGGCCAGAAACAACGTAGCGCCGATCAGCTCCTCGATCTCGCCAAACCGGCCAAAGGGCGTATGGGCAATAATGGCCCGGCCCCGTTCGGTGTACTCGCCGGTTTTCTCATCGACCAAAAGCGCCCGGTTTTGTTTTCCCAAGAAAAAACCGGGTGCAATCGCATTTACCCGGATACCGTATCGCGCAAATTCATTGGCCGCACCCTGGGTAAGATTTAATACCCCGGCTTTGGCAGCATCATAGGCCCAGACGCCCGAAAGCGGGTTGTATGAGGTCATCGAAGTCAAGTTGATAATGGAGCCCTTGATTTTCTTTTTAATCCAGTATGCAGCAATCACTTTTGTGGGAACCATCAAGCCGGCCATGAGATTCAGTTTCAGCACTTCTTCAAACTGCGCCAGATCGGTTTCCACAAAAGGTGCTTTTCCGATATTGCCCCCCACTGCATTGATCAGAATCTCCGGGGGTCCGAAGGCGGCTACAGATGCCTGCAACGCTTTAGCCACAGCCTTTTCATTTCCACTATCAACCCGGAAACCTTTAATACCCTCGGTTGCTTTAATAGACGCCTTCAGGCTTGCTAAAGCCTTATCCAGCGATTCCTGGGTGCGGGTCCAGATGACCACATTGGCTCCGGCTTTTAACAAGGCCTTTGACATGACCGTACCGATAATCCCCGCACCTCCGGCAACAATCGCTGTTTTGGCACCAAGATCAAATATGTCTTCTAAGAAAGTCATCATTATCTCCAAATAGTGTTACAATATCTTAGTTAAATGCGTTGAAATGCCGATCAAAATGGGTCTCCAATATTTTGGAATAGGCCTCCTCATTGCGGTGTAAGGTTTCAAAAAAGGATGTGCGGAAATTCAAATGGTTTATCACGGAACCATAGGTGACGTGCAACACCTCACGGGCGTGGAAATTTTCGAGCAAATCGGGCAAATCCCTATCGGATAAGGTCCTTATATTCGGCATTTTGGAAATTTCGGCTGAAACATGGTAACTGGCACGATCTGAAGGATAACAATCAATGGCATAATGTAAAATATCCCTGAAAAGATCCGGATTAATTTTGGCAACGGTTCTGAGTGCTTCCAGATAACTGGTGCCGGCTGTCTTGAGATGAATCAATTCACCCGCCAACCGGGCGGCAGCCGGGTAAATGCTGAATTTATCTGACCCGGAGTGAATACTGAGCTTGTAAGGGCCCAGGGCCTGGGCCACGCTGATGTGCTGTTCAAAAGATTTTTCGAATTCCGTCAGATCACCAATATAATCAACTCCTTTTTCGAAGGTGCCCACATAGCGAGGAGCCAGGCTGACCCAATTAACCCCTAGCCGCTTGAGCTCGCTGGCGATGTAAATGTGTTCCGCAATCGTCGTTACCGAGTCGGTTTCATCCACGCTTACCTCCAGTTCAAAAGGCCGATTGTTCATGCGTTCAACCAGATGTCGATAGACCGTCGTGGTATAGGCAATCACCTGCCCATACTTGGCCGCCGCACGCATCAGATCCCCTTCAGTGATTTGCAAGCTGAAATTTTTTAACTCAATTGGTTTCTCCATCAATGCACGCTTCAAATCAGCCGGTGTGCTTTCCAGTAAGTCCCATGGCAAACCTTCAACCTTTTGACGCAATTCTTCGGCAGAAGATGTCTCGGCGCCATTATCCACATGATCACCCGGATCGATGGTATAAAAAGTGTAACCGGCGTCCACGAAACTGTCGATATCGGCGGTCGTTTTTAAATGGTCGGCGTCGGCTCCGAATCCATCACGCCAGCCTTCTTGAAAAACGCCCCACATGGCATCATCCACAACCGTCTGAGGGCTGCGGCCGGTGCGCTCATTTTCACGGACCGACTGCTGGGCAAATACGGGAAAAAGCTGCGTCTTGCGGATGGAGCGAATATGGCCCGGCGTGGCCAACCCGAGCCGGTCGCCGCAGCCGGCCGACTTTTTCAAGCCGATTACGCAAGCATTTAAAAAAGGCAGTATCTTGCGCAGCTGGGCAGCATTCTGGGAAGAGGTCGCAGCAATAATCGTGTTTAGGCTGAGTCCGTCAATGGTGCGAGATTCGTGTTGGCCCTCGAATTGAGTGCCCATATTTTTATGCTGCGAAACGATGCCGAGATATTTGTCGCCGTTGCGCCGCCCCAGGAAAAAAACCGCCTGATCTATGAACACAATCGACTGTGCATAAACATGCATTCGGGTCAGATTCTTCAATACGTCATCTGCCAGCCGAAGCGCTTCATCGGCGGGTAACGGCGCCATGAGGTGGCTGCTTTTAAGATTTTCAACCAGCAGGTTATTCATGATCGTAACCTCCTAAAAAAGAACTTTATTCATCGTCGGAATAAAGGTATTATCCTGCCATATTAAAAATGATACGCCCTGTCAACGCTATGGTTGACAATAATACGATCCCACACGTGACTCGCGAACGGTTGTTTTACAGGAAATTTTTAAATCCGCGACCAACCGAATCTGGCCGATAATATGAAGGAAAACTGAGGATGGGTGCAAGATGGAATTTCCGGACCTGATCCAAAAAAAGGAAAAATTAATCGAAACATTCGGACGCGAAGAAAGGATTCCCTTAGAGGACATCCACATCCTGGCTTCGCCCTACCGGATTTGTCCCCTGGGAGCGCATATCGATCACCAGGGCGGTCCGGTACTGGGAATGACCGTGGATGCGTATACCCTGATGGCCTTCGTGCCGACGGATAACGGCGATCTCGAGCTCCGCAGCCAGAATTATCCGGGCCGGGTGGCGCTCAATCTGGAAGATGTACCGGATAGAACCGGTGCCTTTTGGGGGGCTTTTGCCCGCGGCGCGGCCCTGGCGCTAAAAGAAGAGTTCCAGATCTCCCGTGGCATCAAGGGGCTCCTGAACGGAATGCTGCCGGGATGCGGTCTGAGCTCTTCCGCGTCGGTGCTGCTGGCCTATTTACACGCGCTGGCCCAGGTCAACGCCATCGACCTGGAACCCTGGGATCTGGTGCGCCTCACCCAAAAGGCTGAAAACCAGTATATCGGATTAAACAACGGCATCCTGGATCAAACCAGTATTGTTTTCGGCCGCCGGGGTCATCTGCTGCATATCGACACCAGAGAGAGACAGGTAGAGGCCTTCCCCGATACCCTGGGCAAGGAAGCCTATTGCATTGTGGTCGCGTATTCCGGATATTCGCGCGAACTTACGACCACAGGGTATAATACCCGGGTCGAGGAATGCCGTGAAGCCGCAAGCCTGCTGGGCCGGCGGGAAGGAAACCCGAAGGCCGAGATCCTGTCGGATGTCAGTGAAGCAGCCTTCCAGCGCTATGGCAAAAAGCTTCCTCCCCATTTATTCCGGCGGGCCCATCATTTTTTCAGTGAGGTCAAGCGGGTTGAGGATGGGCTAGCCGCCTGGCAGGAAGGCCGGCTGGATGACTTCGGCCGCTTGATGTTTGACTCCTGCCGAAGCTCAATAGAGCATTATGAGTGCGGCAGCCAGGCCATTCATGACCTGCAACAGATTGTCGGTGACACCGACGGCATAATCGGCTCACGGTTCAGCGGGGGCGGTTTCGGCGGGTGCGTTATCGGCTTTGTTGATCCCGCCCGTGCCGAGGATGCCGTCGCCAACATTCAATTCGCCTACCAGAAATGCCATCCCGAGGTCGCCGACCATGCGGCCGTTTATTTCACGGGTTCCACCGATGGGGTTAAATTTTTGTGATTGCCGTATTACTCTGTGCAGGGTATGCCACCCGCATGTATCCGCTGACCGCTGACTTTCCAAAACCGCTGCTGCCGGTTGCGGGAAAACCCGTTATCGACTATCTGGTGGAACAGATTGTTGATCTGCGCGAGGTAACGCATATCCATGTGGTAACCAACGCCAAATTTATTGAACATTTCAAAGCCTGGCAGATAAAATGGCGGTCTAAAATGGCATCGAAGAAAGTTACTCTCGTTATCTACAATGACGGATCGACGGAAAATGCCAATCGACTGGGGGCTGCCGCCGACCTCCGGTGTGTTTTTAAACAAATCGCCGAACCCGCTAAGGTCCTGGTTGCCGGCGGGGATAATATTTTTCTTTTTCGGCTCGAGCCTTTATGGCAGGATTTTCTGAAAGGACAGCGCCACTATGTGATTGCGCTGCCTGAGACCGATAAAAGCAGGCTGGTGAAAACCGGCGTGCTGGACCTGGGAAAAAAGAGCCGGGTGTTGCGACTGCATGAAAAGCCAAAGCAGCCGGCATCAAAGTGGTTCTGCCCGCCGCTGTATTTTCTGCAGCCAACCGCCTGGCCCAGGCTGGATGAGTTCCTGCGGACTTCAAAACGCAGCGATGCACCGGGTTATTTTATCGATTTTCTGAGCCGCAAAGAAAAAGTGTATGCGTTTAAAGTAAACGCCGCACGCCTTGATATCGGCAGTATCGACTCCTATCGTGAGGCGGAAGAGGCTTTAGTCAAACTACCAAGCAACGATTTACCATAGATGGGGTTTTGAAACCCCAGGTTAGGTTTAAAGGATAGAAGTGCCTAAAGTGAACTAAAATGCCTAAAGTGACTAAAGTTAAGGCGTCGCTGCGCTCCATCTTTTATATTAGATAGACAGAATTCCACAACTTTAGTCACTTTAGATCACTCTAAACTTTAGTTCACTTATTTATTATGAGCATTTATCTGAGGCTGTTCTGCATCCGAATTAAAATATCAGGCCTCCAGGTCCGGCACCTCCACCCAGCATTTCTTTTTCCATGACTCGGTGGCCAGTTCCGCCAGTTGCACGCCTCTGGCCCCTTGCAATAGGTTCCAGGGGAAAGGTTCGTCGAGCACCAGATGCCGCAGAAATAATTCCCACTCAGCCTTGAAGGCATTCTCGTATTCTTCGTGTTCAGCGATTGCCGACCAATCGTCTGGATAGCGGGTTTTCTGGGCGATATCGGGATTCCATACGGGTTTGGGTGTGTCGTCGTAATGCTGTACGTAACATTCGCGCAAACCGGCCATTGCGGAGCCTTTGGTGCCATCCACTTGCAGCGTCAGCAGATCATCTCGCCGCACGCGCGTCACCCACGATGAATTAAAATGGGCAATCACACCGCCTTCCAGTTCAAAGGTAGCGTAAGCGGCATCTTCGGCCGTACACCGATATGGCTTTCCGCTTTCATCTACACGTTCCGGGATATGGGTGGCGGCCAAACAGGAAACCGCTTTAACGCTTCCGAAGAGGTTATCGAGCAGGTAGCGCCAGTGAGGCATCATGTCGAGAATAATG
>JASFIU010000267.1:0-6711 GCA_050122495.1 Desulfobacterales bacterium
TATTGATCCGATGTTCATAAAAATGTGTCCGTTGTTGGTTGTCCGTTGTCCGTCGTTATTTCTGTTTTTATAGACTGGATCAACAGGAAGCTATAAATTCACCTCAGACATGGGCGATTTATTCTAACCGCAGACAGACGCAGACGGCCGCAGATTTTTTTATTAGCCACAGACACACACAGACTCACACTAACCTTTGGCCGAGCGACCTGCTCGGCCAAAACATGTCAATCGCTTCGCGATTAAAAACATTTCGACCTTGTAATATTCGTACAGGGTTCGTGAGTACTATAACTTCAAAGTAAATTAAAACTGTTTGCCCGCAGGGCATGCAGTTTTTCCTTGCTCAGGTCGAGCAAGGAAAAGAACTTGTCTGCGCATATCTGCGTGCGTCTGCGGTTAATAAAATGATCCAAATCCAAGCAATTTTGCGCACATATTAATACCATCAATTATTACAACGGACAACCTACCACGGACCAATAGCTTATTTTGAAGTCGGATTGGCGTAGCAGAATAAGCAGTTGTGATAACAGGGATGAAGATGGTAGGAGCCCACATCCACGGATACTTTGCAACCACAGCCTTTCTGTATGCGCTGGCCCTTGTCCTTTTTTAGGGAAAGCGTCCCACCAAAAAGCGCCACCAGCAGATCATTGGGGATACAGGCGCTTTCAGTAACCGTACTATCTGAGGGAAGCGCAGCGAGGACCTCTTTTTCACAGCAAAGTCTCAAATCTATTTTACCGGCGGTAAGCGTCCGTTCCATTTTAAGGATAATTTCTTTTTTGGTCTTCATTGGCGGATCGGAAAAAGAAAAGCCCGGCAGGGCCGCAAGGCGCTTTTTGATTTTGGGATAGGGGTCCATAAAGCTGGTAATACAGCGTTGGATACCGAGCTCAGCCGCCATCTCGGCAATGCGGTCCAGATCATTGAGATTATCTCGAGCCACACCATCAGGCGTTTTGAAAAAGCAGATGGGGTCAAACCGCCAGTTGACCGCTCTGGATCCGAATTGGTTACAGAGCTGTTTCAACTGGTCCAAGCGTACATCCAGCGGGGGCACCTGCGGCTCGAGCTGCGGAGATTCCGAATTGATGGTAAAGTTGAAAAAAAGATTGTAGCCGGTTTTTTGCAGTTTTTTACCACAGTTTTCTTTTAAGAACAGGTGAAAATTTTTCGACCAGAAAACAATGGTGTGCACCTCCGCCGGGACTGCCGGGACTTTCCGGGTCTGTTGATTGAATGGATTGACAACTTCAAAATAGCCGCTTTTGATCCGGTCCATGAACCAGGGCATGTAAAAAGCCGGTATATCGGTGCGCCTGGAAGCAGAAATGACAATTTGGGGGTTCAAGGTTCAAAATCTCAGGTTTCAGGTTTCGGGTGTCAGGTGTCAACAACGCCAAATCTGACACCTGACACCTGAAACCTGAAACCTATTTTTTTTTAAGATCTTTAAGCGATATCACCTTGGCACTTTTTTCGTTGGGTGTGGGTGCGTTATTGGTTTGGTCCTCTTCTATTTTTTCAGGTGTTTTCTTCTCAACCGGACTTTCAACTTTCTCCAGCCGCATCCGCTTACCGTTCATGGTAAACTCAGTCCCGTTTATGTAAACATCCTTGAGGATCCATGTGACAAGCTGCAGTGGAACCTGCAGCAACAGCAGTTTAACGTGATACCAATCTTTTTTTGAATCCGGTAAGATGCTTTCTATCCTCGCAAAAGCAAGCGGTTTATCCTCAAAATAGACCAGCACCAAATCATTTTCTACAGCCATTCGATACGTCCGTTCAAAAGTTCAGGGTTCCAGGTTCAAAGGTCCAGGGTTCAAGGTTCAAAAGTTCCGCCCAAGGCGGTTCAGGTTTCAGGTGTCAGCATCTGATCCGGAGACAGCTTGTCACTATATGAGGTTTCCTGTTTTATAGTTACGGTTATCTATCCAGCAGCCAGAAGCAAGGAGCCAGCGGCCAAAATGCTGACACCTGAACACTGACACCTGACACCTAATCCTACGGAATCGTTTTTCGTGTTCCGATATCCGGGTCGTGCAGTGGTAAAAGGATATCTGCTATTTGTTTAATTTTCTGAATTGAATCATAGGCGTCTGCCAGATTGATGTGCACACCGGGAGCGATCGCCGGACCGGTGGACGGAAAATTCTTGGCATTACAGCAAAAACCGGTAATAACGGCTTTACCTTCCGAGGTATTGATGACCACCGATTGTCCGCCCACCGTATGCCCGGGCGAAAGAATAACGTCAATGCCGTCGACGATATTGGCGTCACCATCGACTTCGATCACCTTAACATCATCAAGGATGTCCGGGTAATAGCGGTGGTCAACCGGGTGGGGGTTTTGCAAAAAGGCGTTCTCAATTTTCTGGACATACACCTCGGCATTGGTGCATTTATAATCGTTTTCACAATGGTCGTTATGCAGGTGCGTATGGATGATGATATCGATATCCCCGGGCGTCAAACTCAATGTGGCCAATGCATCTTCAAATTCCAGTATCTTAAAACCGCATTCTTTTTCCGCACCTTCGGGCACCATGAACTGCTCCAGGCCGGTATCGACTAAAATATGTTTGTCCCCGCCTTGTAAATAGAAAACGTAGATTGGCAGATAAATGCGCTTGCCGTAATCCCGCAGATAGGTCATGACCCCTTGATCGGTTTCATTGATGCCCACAACCAGCGGATGTATTGTGTATTGCTGCAACGTGTCCCCCTGTCATTATAGAGTCGCAAAAGGGTTCAGATGATTTCTACCTTTATTAATCGGCCGATTCACCAAGGTGCCTGAAAAGACGTTAGAATATTTTAAATTGGCGAGTTGTTCAAGCAAAAATTACATTTTCGCTTTATTTTGACTTTTGGTTTTTATTGGCATATAATATAATAAATCTCGTTACTTATCGATAGGAGAATCTAATGAAATCGAAGCCGGTGATCTTAAATTTTCTAAGCTGTGTTCTTGCAGCGATACTCGTTTTTGGTTTTTCAGGCGCGATAATGGCTCAAAAAAACACCACCGCCAAAAGTCAGCCGACAAAACAGCCGTCGAAACCTGTAAAAAAAGATGCAAGCTACTGGTTTAACAAGGGCGCCCTTGTTTCCACCTATGGCAACAATAAGGCCGCCGTTCAGTGTTTTCAAAAAGCGATTGCGCTGGATCCAAATTTCAGCGGGGCTTATTTTTCACAGGGCGTATCCTACGGGCAGTTGGGCCAGTATCAAAAGGCAATTGCGCAAATCAACCGGGCCCTTAAGATGGAGCCCCAAAATGGCATGTATTATTATGGCAGGGGCAGAGTTTATCTTCTGGCGGGTGATAAAACCAAAGCCATGGAGGATTTTAAAAAGGCCGCCGACCTGCAAGACGAAGATGCCTTAGATTATTTAGATTATATCAACCGGGATGAGAAGTAAAATTCGCATGCCCCCGCTAATACCACGTTCTTAAGTCCCGCCTTTCGGCGGGATTTTTTTTGCTCATCACATTGTTCTCCCTACAAAATTCGAAAATCAATAAAGCTTTGAATTTTTCTTCCTGCTGTGCTTATATTTTTCTTTTTAAACGGGAAGATAGAAAGGGGGGCAAGATGAGGAAACCTTTCGTTTTTATGATGATGGTGTTGATGGCCCTGTCCGTTTTTGGCGGCTGTGGCGGGCGGACATGTGTGGCGCCAACCGCGGCGCCGGCCACGGGCCAAAATTGGTTGGATCCTTCAAAAATAAAGGAAATGAAAACGCATAGCGGAGAATCCTTGAGGGAAGCGATCATGGTCGCCGTATCGGCCGCCCACCCGGATCAGCCGGAAATTCTGGTTCTGAGTGGTGGCGGACAAAACGGCGCCTTCGGTGCCGGTTTTTTAAGCGGACTCGCCCAGCGCGCAGACAACCGATACGATCTCAATTTTGATATTGTTACCGGAATCAGTACGGGCGCCCTACAGGCCACGTTTGCATTCTTGGGCCCTGATTATTTTGATTTGTTAGAATCGTTTTATTCAAACTTATCTCAGAAAGATATTTTTGCGTGTCGATTTTGTCTGTCCCTATTATGGTCGAATTCAATTGTAGACTCAGCACCCCTGCGCACACGCCTCGAAGATACGATTACCCTGGACATGATAGAAGAAGTTGCCGAGGCCCATACGGCCGGTCGCAGATTGTTCATTGGAACGCTGGATTTGGACCATGGGGGCCTGGTTGTCTGGGATATGGGAAAAATCGCCCTGGGGCGGAATCAACAGGCATTAGAAAAATACCATGAAATCCTTATGGCCGCTACCGCAGTTCCGGTAGTACTCCCACCCGTTGAACTCGATTATACGCTTTCCACCGGTCAACTTTATAAGGGCCTTCACGTAGATGGGGGTTTGAGAGAAAATTTATTTTTTCGGCATTTTATGCTGGATCTCGGCGAATCGGTATCTGCTAATGCGCGTTTGTTTGTTATCGTCAATGGAAAAATCGGTCTCGGATATAGCTGTATAGATTCGCATTGGGTACCCATCGCAAAACGCACCCTAAACGCATCGTTTGATGAGACAATGTTTAATGGTGTCTTGCGGACGTACCTTATTGCATGTGGCAATGATATGGAGTTCAAATTGATGCGGATACCTGATGATGTAGAAATGGAAGCGTACGGGTATACGTTCGATAACGATCTGATGCAAATGTTGATTGAAAAAGGCAAAGAATTAGGACAGTTGGACCCCGTACCGTGGGAGACAAGCCCCCCTTTTGAAGATGATTTTGTAGACATTTGTAATAAGCTGCGAAATTAAATGATTGCAAAATAGTCGATCAGATAACTGCGAATTAAAGCAGTTGAGCCTTTAATTTATATGCGAAAAAAATAGAAGGCGCATTCGATTTTATTCCGGTTCTGAACCGTGACACCGGGTTGAGTTAAACCCGGCACTCCAGCGAGAGGAGGCCGTGATGGCACACTATAAATGCAATTGTACGTTTGTTCCGCCGCAGGTTCTGGAAAATCTGGCCAAAGCAGGGATTGATAAAGCCAGACTGAGCATTCAGCAAAGTAAAATCAGCCGTAAAAAACGGGCCGAAAAAGAGATCGACATGAAAGCCTTTATGGGTGCCAGGACTAAGGCCAGGCCCAAACGCAAGGTCTATGACTGTAAAAATAAGTGGGAACAGCGGGTGAAGCTGGTCAGAGGCGAGGGTAAACCGGCGACCGGCGATAAAGATGTCGACCAGGTATACACATATGCCGGTAATGTGCGCGATTACTTTAACAAAATACTCAAGCGCAATTCCATAGACAACAAAGGAATGGACTTAATCCTAAATGTTCACTTCGGGGAAGATTATATGAATGCGTTTTGGGACGGCGATGAAATGACATTCGGTGACGGCGATGGTGAAATTTTCATCAGCTTTACGGAGTCGCTGGATGTTGTCGCCCATGAACTGGCCCACGGGGTAACGCAGTTTACGGCCGATCTTGAGTATTTCAGCCAATCCGGAGCATTAAACGAGCATTTTTCAGATGTTTTCGGCAGCGCCATCACCCAGTATGTTTTAAAGCAGGACGCCGGTCAGGCCGACTGGCTGGTTGGAAACGAAATCATGGGACCGACCCTGTATGGAGAATCGCTGCGCTCCATGCAGGCGCCCGGGATGGCTTATGATAATAATTTACTCGGCAAAGACCCCCAGCCGGCTCACATGAACGATTACTATGCGGGCAGTGACGATAATCAGGGGGTTCATATCAACAGCGGAATTCCGAACCGGGCTTTCTATCTGGTATCCATGGAAATCGGAACCGATAAAGCGACGCTTATATGGTATGCGGCGCTCCGAAAACTGTGGTCCACCGCTAAATTTAATGATGCCGTAGCCGTTATCGTGGAATCGGCGCGAAATCTCACCAGACAAAAAAAGGTGCCCGCTGGTTCAACCCAGCGGGTTAGGGCGGCCTTCAGGGAAGTCGGGCTGCCGCATTTGTAGGGCATCAGAGGTCAGATGTCAGAAGACAGAAGTCAGAGGACAGATGGAGTCCCTCTACTTCCATTTTAACCATCGGTCTTCTGTTCTCTGTCCTCTGTTTTCTGTTATCTGTTGACTGACCTCTGACATCTGACTTCTGAACCGAAAGGGGAGGTTGACTTGTATATTGAGTTTAAATGCTCAGGTGGATTTGGAGGCTTGCACCTGACCTACCAGGGCGAAACCGATACACTACCGGCTGCTGAAGCCGAGGTGTTACTTGATTTAATTAAGGCGGCCAACGTTTTTGATTTAAGCCCCGGGCAAATTGCTCAAAAATCCCGATCCATTCCGGATGATTTTTCCTGCCGGTTGACCCTTTCAAAAGCCGGGAAGACAAAAACAGTTTCTTTCAACGAACTGGGCGCACCTGAAAACCTGCGGCGGTTGTCGGTTCATTTACGCAAGCTTGCCATTAAAAAACAGAGCGGCTAGCGTGTAGCTCTCAAACCGTTCATCTGCCTTTGTCTGAATACCTCGGTCAAATTCGATGGAATGGTTAATTGGTTAATTCGTCGAATGGTTAATTTGTAAAAAAAAGAAATACATTCGATGACGCCTGGGCGGTTCAACCGATAAATGGTTTAAAGAACGAATACCTTTTAACGATTTAACCAATCAACGAATTGACCGCTTTTAATTGGGACAAAATGTTTAAAGCTATGTTATACTGTAA
>JASFIU010000268.1:0-6697 GCA_050122495.1 Desulfobacterales bacterium
TTAAAACACATTTTCTGACTTCCTTTTGACAGGACGGTCTCTATGACCGTCCTTTCTTTTTTTATCCCCTAACTCAATTCAAACGAAATTCTAAAACTGACCTCATAATTTTAATGAATTTTATAGGTGAGATTGCCGCCTTGATCTCATGAACACTCTCCTTTTCTTGCGGGGCAGTTCATTAAACGGTGTGAGCTGCCCCTTTTCCTTTGTGGGCAATCTTTATGATATATCTGTCCAGGATATACACCGATATCTAAAATACCGCCAAATTGCGGATTGCATAGTTTAATATACAACCACGGATAGTAACGAAAATGGCCAAATTTTGCACCTGTGGTATAAATTGAATATCACAAAAAGTTTGATGATTAAAAAGCTTTGAAATGTTGGAGTAACATGCAATCTAGGGTTTAAAAATATTTTGGTTTGTCAGATGATATATGCAATTGCTTACGATTGCTTTCTCATTGCTGGAATGTGAAATTTCGGGAATATGTGCATAGTGATAGTTAATCAATATTCTGCACCAGCGGTTTCAGGTGCTCTGCTGTTTCGGAGACCTGCTTTTGAATGCGTTCGTCTGGGTTGAAACTGATATGAGGGCCGTCATCAAAGATAAATCCGTTAGATGCAAATGAAGCTGCATGGCCTCCGATGTGTGGCTGCTTCTCCTACACAACCGGCATTATCATATATTCGCTAAATTTCCTGAATGCGCCAAACCCGACCATTCCAGCAACTATAATTACGAAATGAGTCATTCTTTATAATATGCTATAATGAATACTGTTTCGAAACTTTATTTATTTAAATAAACGTAAAATTTTTGATCGAAGAAACCACCTCAATTTTTTTTTTACCAAATTAAGATAAAAAAAGAATTTTGAACACGATCGGGTCTTAATTCTAATTGGTCCTATTTGCAAGGTTACGGGTCGATGATAGATTTTTAGAAATCGGAAAAAGAGTTCTTTATCTCCCCTGTTGAATGCGGCCTGCATTTTTTTCTCAATGTGAGGAATATGGCCCAATAATTCTTTTTGCCTTTTGTAAAGCAATTCCAGATAACCAACGTAAGCTTTTTGGCAATATCTGCTATTTGTCGTTCTGCTTGTGGGATGTCTCCGAAAATGCATCCCGATAATGGGAGTATAAATGAATTTAACCTTATGAGTTAAGAGTCGAACGAAAAATTCCAAATCCGTAAATGCCGTTTGGGCCTCATTGAACAAATCTCTGTCTAAAACACTCCTTTTAATCAGGACATTGTTGCAATGTAGTGGACTATCGTCTTTATCATTCCAAGCCAGGATGCGATGTAGAAGCTGTTCTGCGGACAAATTGCCAAAAACTTGTGTTTCTTCCTTTAAAATATTTTGATGTGTATCCACACTAATGACATGATAGTCAGAAAACAACACAATATTGTCATCGGCATTCTTGGCCGTTTTACTGAAATAGTCTAATTGAAACTTTATTTTATTCTCATTGAGCCAATCATCTGAATCAAGGAGTTGCACCCACTCACCCTTGGACTCTTTGATCCCTCTATTTCTTGCCGCCCCTGGGCCTCCATTGCTTTGATAAACATATTTAATGCGTGGATCCTTTTTCATCAAATTTTGACATAATTGATGCGTATCGTCTGTTGAGCCGTCATCTACTATTATACACTCAAGCTTTTTATGTTTCTGATTGATAACGCTACTGACGGCCTGCTCCAAGTACCGGGCACCGTTATACGAAGGTATGATTGCTGACACTAAAGGCAACATCAATTAATCTTCCTTAGAAATCCTTAGGTCATGTTTCCACCAGTTTATGGTTTTTTCTATCTCTTGATCCATACCGTATTTTGGCCGCCAGTCAACTTATTTGAAAAGCCGGGTGGTATCACCGGCCAAAAGGTTTGGATCACCGGCAGGAGTCTCCACAACAGCCACGAAGTAATGAGTCTTCAGGATTCTCAAACTGACACTTCGGGCATTGCATATCATGACGGAAAATCAAATATCAACCGACGGTGATACATTGTGAGAATAACACAACTTCACCCATATTGCAGATATCATCAAAAGACAATTAAAAAACCCGCAGCCGAAACTGCGGGTTATATTCTGTCTCCAGTGGGGCTGCTTGCCATTTTCGCTAACGTTAGCCAACAAATGCCGAAAACACCCCGAGTCCTTATTATAGGGACGACAGCGCTGAGCGAACCATATTTGCAAAACTGACATTGCCCAAGGTTATCAATTTTATCCCGCGGTCATTTCGAGGGTCCAGCGCGTTGATTACCGCCTTCTCGGAATGTCCTTTTTCCGCAAGCGCACATACACTGCCGTAAAGATCCTCCAGAAATTGCAATTTTTTTTTGATCTTTTGCTTTCCGTTTTTGAGACAGGGATTATGCGCACAGAACAAAGTGTCAAAATCGAGCGTCAGCACTTTTTTCAGGGAGGCGATCTGATCGGCAAAACGCTCATCTGCACGGAAAAATTTAATACGCTCGCCCAGGTACAGGTCGCCGGAAAACAGCCAGCCCTGCTGTTTTTCCAAAAACACGGTATGGTCTTTGGAATGTCCGGGGGTATGCACCGGTGTGAAGGTGAATCGATTGGTTGCGATAACATCGTTTAGGGGGAGAACTTCCACCGGGGGTGCCTTGCCCCAGACATACCGTTGATAGGGCCGAATGGGGAAGCCAGCGCGCATTTTTTCAGCCGTCAGCCGATGCCCCTTAACCGGAATTTCATGCTGGGTACTGATTTTCGCGGCGTTGCCGCTATGGTCCTCGTGATGATGGGTTAATATGATGAGTTCGAGATTTTCATCTTTGAGCAGCCCCAGAACCGCTTTGGCCATGTTGGACTGTCCGGTGTCAATTGCTACTGAATCAACGACATACATAAAAACCGACATCAGCGGCGGGCCGATGGGACCGTATCCCAACCGGATGCATTGCACTTCGCCATAATAGTCGGTTTTTAAAATGTTCATATCGGCCGCGATTTATCCGGGACTTTAAAAATAAGATAACACTAGAACCCATCTCAAAAATGTGGATAACTATACCAGGTTGGCCGGTTGAGCCGGTAAGCCAGTTGAGCCCGTTAAAAAATGGAAAATATCTGATTTTATTTTTTTCGGGCAAACGGGCTAACGGGCAACGGGCTCAACCTGTTTTGGATTTTATTTTTACCTTCGGACGGTAACCTTATTCATCACCACGGGCTCTGTGGGCTGGTCCCCGGCAGCGGTTTTGACGGAGCCGATTTTGTTTACCACATCCATTCCCGTTATGACTTTTCCAAAAACGGAGTGTCTATCATCCAGATGGGGTGTCGGGCCGAGGGTCACAAAAAATTGGCTCCCGTTGGTATTGGGCCCGGCGTTGGCCATCGAGAGAATGCCGGCACCATCATGCCGCAGTGACGGATCGAATTCGTCCTTGAATTGATATCCCGGTCCGCCGGTTCCGCTTCCATGGGGGCAGCCACCCTGAATAACAAAGCCTTCGATGACGCGATGAAAGATCAGGCCGTCATAAAAATTACCCTCGCGGCTCGTTTCCTGCCGGCCTTCGGCGAGATTGATAAAATTCCAAACTGTTTCCGGGCATTCTTTGGCATAAAGTTCGGCTTCAAAACTGCCCAGACTGGTTTCAAAAACAGCGATGGGACGATCAACATCTTCTTTGTGGTCAATTTTTTCGCTCATAAATTCCACCTTTGCATGCATTAATTGGGTTATTAAAAAGTTCAGCTGACGAGACCAACATAAAACAATTTCAGTTTAAAATTGGCATAAAAATGATCTTGTCAAATTATAATTGGGTTTTCCAAATCACGCCACGGTGGGATTCCACCGCGTTGTTTTCAACGATTGGGGCACTGCGTGCCCCTGTCTTTTAACGCCAATGGCGGTAAAATCCAAGTCACCCGCTTTGCGGGGGGTCGTTGATTCCCAATAGGTTAGTGCCAATCCGCTTTTGGGCCTTAACGATCACCAATTTATTTTTCTGATCATCAGGCGCGTCAATCAGAATCGGTATATAATTTGAAGAAAAGCCTTTCAAGAGGCCTGTGGGTTTGTGTCTGGTGGTTTCTACCAGAATTTCAAGCTGTCGGCCGATAAATTGATTATAGAAATCATTCCGTTTTACGTTTCCCAGTGCACGCATGCGTTCACACCGATACTTAACTACCTGCGGTGAAACCTTATCTGGATATCCGGCCGCCGGGGTCCCCGGGCGGGGTGAAAACGGAAAAACATGAAGATAGGCAACCGGCAATGTTTTAATAAGTGCATATGTATTTTCAAAGGCCGTATCTGTTTCGCCGGGAAATCCGATCAGCGTGTCGACACCGATGGCTGCATCCGGCAACAGATCATGGATTTTTGTGACCCGTTGCCTGAAATCTTTAGCTGAATAGGGACGGCCCATTCTCTGCAGGGTGCCGTCATCACCGCTTTGCAAGGGAATGTGAAAATGGCGGCAAAAAATTTTTGATTCGGCGACACGCTTGATGATGTCATCGGTTAATTCAAGGGGTTCAATTGAACTGAGCCGGACTCGTGGAATCAAATTTAAATCATCAATCCGATTGAGCAGTTCACCGAGGTCTGTCTTCGGAGATAGATCAATGCCGTAATTGCCCAGATGAATTCCGGTTAATACGATTTCTTGATATCCGGCACTTGAAAGTGATTGGATACCGGCCAGCACACTTTCAAGGGATTTGCTGCGACTCGGTCCCCGTGCATACGGTACAATGCAGTAGGTGCAAAACGCATCACATCCATCCTGGATTTTAAAAAAAGGGCGTGTCCGCCCGCCGGCGGCAGCATCAGGTGCCGGTTCCATATCCGGTTGGGGTTGACTGTCGCTGCAGATGGTGAGCGGACGGCCGGGTGCCGGTTTATTATCGGCGCGGATCAAATCGCAGATGGCGTGTTTGTCGGTATTTCCGACGATATAATCCACCCCTTTGATTCCCTCGATGGCATCCGGTTCTGTTTGGGCATAACAGCCCGTGACCACAATGCGCGCTGTTGGATTTGCACGTATTGCCCGTCGCACGGCCTGACGGGATTGCATGGATGCTTTTTGGGTCACCGTGCAGGTATTGATGATGCAGATCTCTGAAGGCTCATTGTTAAGGGCTCGCGACCAGTCGGCAGATCTCAATTGCGTTGCAATGGCATCGGACTCGCACTGGTTGACCTTACAGCCCAGGGTGGTAATCGTAAACTTCGGCATTTTCTTCGATATCCTGAGTTTCAGGTAACACTTTGATAAAGTTTATTAAACTACTGCCATTTAGCGTTCCTGTCAACTAACGGATCGCCTAAACACCACCTCCCGACCCTGGCTTAAATAACTAAACCTGAAGATTCTCTATGCCATTGACCGTTGACAGCCGGTTTCGGAACTTAAGCTATTGATTTTAAATCTTTTTTCTCTTATTATTCTAGTGGGCCCTTATTTTTCGTTTTCAAATATAAGGCCTATAATTTTGACTCATTTTTAAGGCGCATGCATGCTGAACCGATTTGCTTATCAGACAACCGGACTGGCCATTAAAACAATTACCAATCTTTCAAAGGCCAGAATTTCATACTACGGGGAAAAAAATATACCCGCCGGCCCCAATATTTTTGTCATCAACCATTTTACCCGGCTTGAAACCTTTCTGATGCCCTACATCATTTTTCGTTTAACCAAAATTCCGGTCTGGTCTTTAGCCGCCTATGAGCTGTTTAAGGGCGCATTTGGAGCTTATCTGGAAAAGGTAGGCGCCGTTTCCACCAAAAGCCCGGATCGTGACCGACTGATCGTCAAGACCCTGCTTACGGGAGAGGCCAATTGGATCATATTTCCCGAGGGCCGCATGGTTAAAAACAAAAAAATAATTGAAAAAGGGCGATTTATGATTTCAGCAGCCGGGGGCAAGCATCCGCCGCATTCGGGTGCTGCAACCCTGGCAATGAGGACCGAATTTTACCGGCAGCGCCTGCTGAAGTTGTCTGCGCAGGATTCAGATGAGGTTGAATATCTGCTCGAGTTGTTTCAAATCGAAAATCCTGAATCTGTTTTATTTGAAAGTACACATATTGTCCCCGTCAATCTGACCTATTATCCGATCAGGGCCCGGGAAAACATCTTAAGCAGCCTGGCGCTGCGCCTGGTCGATGATTTGCCGGAGCGCCTAATCGAAGAACTTATGACCGAAGGTTCCATGCTTCTATCCGGAGTGGATATCGATATCCGCTTTGGAGAACCGATTGAGATATTTGAGTGTTTACAATGCTCGCCGATCGATATGGATATTACCGCAAAACACCGTATCGGCCTTGATGATCCGATACCTTCGCGTAAGCGCATGCGCATCGAAGCCTTGAAGCTCATGGAACGATACATGTCCGCTATTTACAACCTGACCACCGTTAATCACGATCATCTCTTCGCGTCGATGCTGCATGCGATGCGATCCAAAAAAATTGACGAACTGGATTTGAGAAGACGGGTTTTCCTGGCAGCCACCCATATTCCACATAAATCCGAAATTAACCTGCACCGGAGCCTGCAGGAAGATCAGGTGCATTTGTTAACCGATGACCGCTACCACAAAGCCGGTGATTTTATGGCGGTGGCCCTCGATACCGGAATCCTGACGGCCAGGGACAACTTACT